>SVKR01000156.1 GCA_015068365.1 Oscillospiraceae bacterium | reverse complement strand
TGAAGGAGCTCAGCGGCAAGAACCCCGACGGCTCGAACAAGATGTACCGCCTGGGCCACTTCTTCTTCGTCATCAACCCGGAGTTCTTCATGGGTCTGGACACCTTCAAAAAGACCGCCGGCGACATCTGCCGCGGCCTGCGCGCCAGTAAAAAGGCCCCCGGCGCCAAGCGGATCTACACCGCCGGCGAAAAGGAGTGGGACGCCTGGTGCGACCGCCGCGACAAGGGCGTGCCCGTGGGCGAGAGCATCCAGAAGGAGCTCATCGGCCTGCGGGATAAGTTCAATCTCCCCTATAAGTTCCCCTTTGAGGCGTAAAATTAAAATACAGATAATAACTGTGCCCGCAGCGCATGCCTGCGGGCACAATATTATTATGTATCAGGATGCGCGCACCAGCCGCGCGGCGCTGATGTCCCGGACGGAGAGCGTCAGCGCGTCCGCCGCCGCGGCGTCCGGCGCCAGGACGCATTTGGTGAGGAAGCACTCCGTGCCGTCGGCGAAGACGGAGCGGAAGAGGATGATGCGCGCCAAAGCGCTGCGCTGCTCCGCATGGAGCAGGACTTCCCCGGCGGCCAGCCGCCCCTCGGCCTCGACCCCGGGCAGGATATGCAGGTCCTCATAGCCCGTCACGGGGCCGTAAAGCGCCTCGAAATCGGCAAAGACCGTGGCGCGGATGTCGTCCTCCAGAAACTCCGTGGCGCTGCCGCCCCGGGCCAGATAGCGCCGGGTGACCGCCCGGACGATCACATAGCCGCCGCGGCCGTCCGCCACGGTGACGGCGTCGGAAAGCCGTCCGGCAAGGATCTGCATCTGCCCATCATAGGTCAGCGCAAGCCCGGCGTCGAAGTCCCGATAGCGGTAAGCCCCGCCGCCCAGGGAGTATTCCTCCGTGTCCGGCAGGCTGCTGGCCGGGTGGATGCCCGCCTCCGCGGGCGTGATGCCCCAGAAATCCCAGTCCCGCAGATATTTGCCCAGCCGCCCGGCGACGGTCAGGTTGCCCTGGGCGTCGGCGGTGATGTCCAGCCGCAGCTCCGCCAGGAGAACGGTCAGCCCCGTCTCCGTCGCGCTGTAGCTGCCGCTCATGACGCCGCCGGGCCAGTTGAGGGCGCACTGCCCCTGCCCGTCCAGCGTCAGCGTCTCCCGGAGGTAGTCGTTATAATAGCTGCCCTCCAGCCCGTCCTGCGGCCCGCCGGGGCTCTGGGGCGGCGTGCTCTCCTCCCCGGGAACGGCGGGGATGACCTCCGGCTGCCAGGGCGCGGCAGGGGCCGGGCCGCCCGCCGGGGCCTGCGTCCGGGCCGGGGCGCGGCCGCAGGCGCACAGCGGCAGAAGCAGACACAGGCAAAGCAATATGCACTTGACACGACTCGTCCGGCCCATGTCGCCCTCCCGATCACGTGATGTCCTCCTATTTTACATACTGCGGAGGGAAAAAACAAGCCGATTTTGCCCGCGCCGGGAATTTTCTTGAATTCATGCCATAATAATGCTAAGATTGACTGACCGATTCTTGCGGAAGGAGGGCGCCCCCGGTGTCCGATTACACCTACATCTTCTTCGACCTGGACGGCACGCTGACCGACCCCGGCGTCGGCATCACCAACTCCGTCGCCTACGCGCTGGAGCGCTACGGCATCCGGGTGCCGGACCGGCAGGCGCTCTACCCCTTCATCGGCCCGCCGCTGGTGGAGTCCTTCCGGCGCTTTTACGGCTTTTCCCCGGCGGACGCACGCGCCGCCGTGGACGTTTACCGGGAGTATTACGCCGACCGGGGCATCTTTGAAAACCGTGTCTACCCCGGCATCCCGGCCCTGCTGGAGCGCCTGAGAAGCGCCGGGCGCACCCTGGTCATGGCCACCAGCAAGCCGGAGCCCTTCGCGCTGCGCATCGCGGAGCATTTCGGCCTGGCGAAGCACTTTTCCTGCATCGCCGGCGCCACCATGGACGAAACGCGCGCGCACAAGTGGGAGGTCATCGAGTACGCCCTTTCCCGCTGCGGCGCGCCGGACCCGGCCAGGGTGCTGATGGTGGGCGACCGGGAGCATGACGTGCTTGGCGCGCAGCGCTGCGGCCTTGCCTGCCTCGGCGTCCTCTACGGCTACGGCAGCCGCGAGGAGCTGCAGCGCGCCGGGGCCGTGGCCCTGGCGGCCAGCGTGGAGGACGTGGGCGATTACATATTATAATTTAAGGAGGCTTTTGCCATGCCAGATTTTGAAGCGCTGCGGCGCGATTATGTCCGTCTGCTCATCCGCGAGGGCGTGCGTCTCCAGCCGGGGCAGCGCCTGGTGCTGTCCGCGGCGGTGGACCAGGCCGACATCGCCCGCGCCTGCGCGGAGGAGGCCTATAACGCCGGCTGCCGCGAGGTCATCATGAACTGGAGCGACGATGCGCTGACGCGGATGCGCTTTCTGCGCGCGGAGAGCGACGTGTTCGACACCTGCGCCCCCTGGCGCAGCCTGCTATATAACTCCCTGGCCGAGGAGGGCGCGGCCTGGCTGTTCCTGGACAGCGACGACCCGGAAAACCTCAAGGGCGTGGACCCGGACCGCATCCGCCGCAGCCAGGTGGCCTCCGGCAAGGCGGTGAAGACCTTCCGCATGCTGGAGACCTCCAACGGCTTCCCCTGGTGCATTGCCGCCGTGCCCTCCCCCGCCTGGGCCAGGCTGGTCTTCCCCGACCTGGAGGAGACGGCTGCCGTGGCGCGGCTGTGGGAGGAGATCTTCAAGGCCGCCCGCTGCACCCGGGGGCAGGCCGTGGCCGACTGGCGCGCCCACAGCGATACGCTGCAAAAGCGCGTGGCCATTCTCAACGAGTACAATTTCAAGTCCCTGCACTATCAAAATGCCCTGGGCACCGACCTGACCGTGGAGCTGCCGGAGGGCCATTTCTGGGCCGGCGGCGCCGAAAAGTGCACCAAAAACGGCGTGGAGTTCTCCGCCAACATCCCCACCGAGGAGGTCTTTACCCTGCCCCGGCGCGACGGCGTGAACGGCACCGTGGTGGCCAGCAAGCCCCTGGCCCTGAACGGCAACATCATCGAGGGGCTCCGCTTCACGCTGTGCGGCGGCAAGATCGTCTCCCTCTCCGCCCGGCGCGGGGAGGACATTCTGCGCAACGCCACCGAGGTGGACGAGGGCGCGTCCTACTTCGGCGAGGTGGCCCTGGTGCCCTACGACAGCCCCATCTCCAACTCCGGCGTCCTGTTCTACAGCACGCTGTTCGACGAAAACGCCTCCTGCCACTTCGCCTTCGGCGACGCCTACCCCTGCATCCGCGGCGCGGACGGGATGGACGAGGACGCGCTTTTGTCCATGGGCGTGAACCAGTCCATCACCCACGTGGACTTCATGGTGGGCACGGCGGACCTTTCCATCACCGGCACCACCCACGACGGGCGGGTGGTCCCCGTGTTCGTAAACGGCAACTTCGCCTTCTGACAGGAGCGTGTGCGCCATGATGCAGCTGCCCATTGAAGTGAATGAGGCCATCCGCCGGCTGGAAGACGCCGGCTACACGGCCTGCGCCGTGGGCGGCTGCGTCCGGGACGCGCTGCTGGGCAAAGTCCCCCAGGACTATGACCTGACCACCTCCGCCCGCCCGGAGCAGACCGCCGCCGTCTTTGCCGGCGAGCAGGTCATCCCCACCGGCGCGAAGCACGGCACCGTCACCGTCGTGCTCTCCGGCCGCCCCATCGAGATCACCACCTTCCGCGTGGACGGCGGCTATTCCGACGCCCGGCACCCGGACGCGGTGCGCTTCACCCCCTCGCTGGAGGAGGATCTGGCCCGGCGGGACTTCACCGTCAACGCCATGGCCTACAGCCCGCGCACCGGGCTGGTGGACCCCTTCGGCGGCGCGTCCGACCTGGAAAGCGGCGTGCTGCGCTGCGTGGGGAATGCGGCGGCGCGCTTTCGGGAGGACGCGCTGCGCATATTGCGCCTGCTGCGCTTTTCCGCCACGCTGGGCTTTCTGCCCGAAGCGGACACCGCCGCGGCAGCCCGCGCGGCCAGAGACGGGCTGCGCCACATCAGCGCCGAGCGCACGGCGGAGGAGCTGCGCCGGCTCGTCTGCGGGCGCGACGTGCGCCGCGTGGTGCTGACGGAGACGGACATTCTGGGCGTCGTGCTGCCGGAACTGCTGCCCATGCGGGGCTTTGACCAGCGCAACAAGCACCACGTCTACGACGTTCTGGAGCACTGCGCCGCCGCCTGCGAGGCCGTCCCCGCCCGGCCGGTGCTGCGCATGGCGGCGCTGCTGCACGACGTGGGGAAGCCCGACTGCTTCTTTGCCGACGACGAGGGCGTGGGCCACTTCTACGGCCACGCGGAGCGCGGCGCGGCGATGACGGAGGAGATTTTGCGCCGCTTGCGCTATGACAACGCCGGGCGCATGCGCATCACGGAGCTGGTGCGCCGCCACGACATGCGCATCGAGCCCACGGAAAAGGCCGTGCTGCGCGCGCTGCGGCGCTTCGGCACGGAGTTTTACTTTCAGCTTCTGGAGATCAAGCGGGCGGACACCCTGGCCCACGCGCCCGGGCCGAAGCTGGACGAGCGGATGGAGCGCTATGCCGCGCTGAAGGCCCTGGGCGAAAAGGCGCTGGCGCAGCGCGCCTGCTTCTCCCTGCGCTCCCTGGCGGTGGACGGGAACGACCTGATCGCCGCGGGGTTTTCCCCCGGCCCCGCGCTGGGCAGGACGCTGAGCGCCCTGCTGGACGCCGTGACCGACGGGCGCGTGGTGAACGAAAAGGCGGCGCTGCTGGACTACGCGCTGAGCGCCGCGGCGACGGACATACAATAAGACAATAAGATAAGGATTTGCAAAAGCCGGAACCGTTTTGAATGTTCCGGCTTTTGAACATTTCATGAATTTTTGCTTTTCCCGCCGGGAACACTTGACAAACGTGCTGCGGGGTGGTAAATTAGCACTCGAAAGTAGAGAGTGCCAGCAGCAGAGTCATGGGATTGCTGCTGATGAAAGGGAGCCCGGCCATGGAGATCAGCGAGCGAAAAAAGAAGATCCTCGCGGCGGTGGTGGATGAATACATCGCCAACGCCGAGCCGGTGGGCAGCAAATTCCTGGCCGAAAAGGCCGGGCTGCACGTCAGCTCCGCCACCATCCGCAACGAGCTGGCCGAGCTGACCAGCCTCGGCTATCTGGAGCAGCCGCACACCAGCGCCGGCCGCGTCCCCACGGCCCAGGGCTACCGCTTCTACGTCAACGAGCTGATGGAGCGCCGCAAGCTGAGCCTGGAGGAGACGGAGGAGATCAACCGCAGCCTCAACGTCAAGGTGCAGCAGCTCGACCAGATGATGCAGGACGTGGGGCGCATCGCAGCGGACATGACCAACTATCCGGCCCTGGCCATGGCGGCCCGCTCGCCGGACACGGTGCGCCGCTTCGACATCATCTACGTGGACGCCAACACCTTCATCATCGTGGCCCTTCTGGGCAGCAACAAGGTGAAAAACAAGCTGGTGCATCTTCCGTTCAGTGTGGAGCAGACTACCATACAGAAGCTCTCCACCGTCTTCAACGCCAACTTCACCGGCATCACCGAGGAGCAGATCACCCCGGTGCTCATCTCCGCGGCGGAGCGCGCCGTGGGCGACACGATGGGCCTGGTGGCGGCGGTGGCAGGCTTTGCGCTGGAGATCCTCACGGAGGAAAGCCGCGGCGCCCAGGGCGTGCTGGCCGGCGGGGCAAAGCTTTTGCAGCTGCCGGAATTCCGCGACCCGGACAAGGCGCACCATCTGATGAGCTATCTCTCCGACACCGAGCATCTGGCGGACCTGTCCGCCATGGACGGCATCGGCAGCGACGTCAAGGTCCTCATCGGGCCGGAGAACATCGCCGAGGAGCTGAAGGATTCCAGCGTCATCCTCGCCAAGTACGACGCGGGAGACGGGATGCAGGGCGTCATCGGCGTGGTGGGCCCCACCCGCATGGACTACTCCACCGTGGCCGCCAAGCTCAGCTACATTGCCGACGGGCTCAGCAAGGCCCTGGCCGGCGGCAAGGCCGACGCGCTGCCCGGCTTCGGCAAGCTGATGATCAAGGATCAAAACTGAAAGGAACTGAGATAAATGTCCGCGAAAAAGAAAAACGAGCACAGCGACCCGGCCCAGGAGCCGGAGACAGAGCAGACCGCGCCGGAGGCGCCCGAGACCGAGCTGCCCCCTGCTGACGAGCCGGAGAAGGAAACGCCCCCCGCGGCGGAGCCGCAGCCGGAAAAGCCCCAGGCTGACACAGAGCGCTACCTCCGCCTGATGGCGGAATTCGACAACTACAAAAAGCGCAGCGCGAAAGAGCGCGAGAACATCTATACCGACGTCCGGGTGGACACGGTGACCAAGTTTCTGCCCGTCTTCGACAATCTGGAGCGGGCCATGAAGACCGAAACGGCCGACGAGGCCTATAAAAAGGGCGTGGAGATGACCTTCAACCAGCTCATGGACGTGTTCAAAAAGCTGGGCGTGGAGGAGATCGAAAGCGTGGGCAAGACCTTTGACCCCGCGATGCACAACGCGGTCATGCACGTGGAGGACGACGAGCACGGCGAAAGCGAGATCGTGGAGGAATTCCAGAAGGGCTTCCGCATCGGCGACAAGGTGATCCGCTTCAGCATGGTCAAGGTCGCCAACTGACATTGTTTATTAAAAAATTTTCATCATATCAGGGAGGTTATCATCATGGGTAAAATCATCGGCATTGATCTGGGTACGACAAACTCCTGCGTATCCGTTATG
This sequence comes from Oscillospiraceae bacterium, assembly GCA_015068365.1. Classification (GTDB taxonomy): domain Bacteria; phylum Bacillota; class Clostridia; order Oscillospirales; family Oscillospiraceae; genus SVKR01. The sequence goes on along the minus strand of SVKR01000156.1, from coordinate 645 downwards.
GAAGGCGGCGAAGCCGTCGTTATCGCAAACGCGGAAGGCAACCGCACCACTCCGTCCGTCGTGGCCTTCTCCAAGACCGGCGAGCGTATGGTCGGCCAGGTGGCAAAGCGCCAGGCCGTGACCAACCCGGAACGCACCATCTCCTCCATCAAGCGTGAGATGGGCAGCGACTACAAGGTCGCCATCGACGGCAAGAACTACACCCCGCAGGAGATCTCCGCGATGATCCTGCAGAAGCTGAAGGCCGACGCCGAGGCCTATCTGGGCCAGAGCGTCAGCGAGGCGGTCATCACCGTCCCGGCCTACTTCACCGACTCTCAGCGCCAGGCCACCAAGGACGCCGGCAGGATCGCCGGCCTGGACGTCAAGCGCATCATCAACGAGCCCACCGCCGCGGCCCTGGCCTACGGCATCGACAAGGAGCAGGACCAGAAGATCATGGTCTACGACCTGGGCGGCGGCACCTTCGACGTCTCCATCCTGGAGATCGGCGACGGCGTCATCGAGGTGCTGGCCACCGCCGGCAACAACCGCCTGGGCGGCGACGATTTCGACAACTGCGTGGTCTCTTGGCTGCTGGAGGAGTTCCGGCGGCAGGAGAAGATCGACCTTTCCACCGATACGGCAGCCATGGGGCGCATCCGC
>SVKR01000155.1 GCA_015068365.1 Oscillospiraceae bacterium | reverse complement strand
GTCGGCTCATCGGTGGGCGTGGGCTCGTCGGTGGGCGTGGGCTCATCCGTGGGCGTGGGCTCATCCGTGGGCGTGGGCTCGTCGGTGGGCACGGGTTCGTCGGTGGGCGTCGGTTCATCGGTGGGCGTCGGCTCGTCGGTGGGCTCCTCCGTCTCCTCCGGCCACTCGATGTCCTCGTCGTGGTAGTGGTAATAGCTCAGTGCTTCCTCCCGGCGGCTGAGCAGAGTGCCGTCCGCGGAGAAGACGCTGCGGAAGGTCCGGGCCTTGTAGCCGATGGCGACCTCGGGATACTCCTCGTCATAGACGATCCAGGTGCCGTAGTTCATCTCCACATAGCTGCCGTCGGTATCGGTGCCCCAGATCTCCACGGTAACGGAGTGCTGATCCTCCGACAGGTAGGCGACGATCCGGATCGGGTACTCCCGGTCGTTGACAAACTTGAACTCCGGGCCGCCCCAGCTGACGGTGGCGTCCAGCCCGGCGGGCAGATAGCCCACGGGGAAATAGTGGCAGGTGCGGGCGGTGATCTTCAGATTGGCATACAGGCAGCAGTAATACAGCGTTGAGCTGACCTGGCAGATGCCGCCGCCGTACTCCTGCACGACCTGGCCGCCGGAATAGGCGCCGGCCAGCAGGTAGCCGTTCTCCGCCGTGCGCTTGCCCAGAGCGGGGTTGTAGGAAAACTCCTCGCCCGGCATCAGGATGATGTCGTTGATGCTCGCCGCCGCCTTGCCCACATTGCTGATGCGGTTGGCCGTGCTGCCCCACAGGCTGGTGCTCATGGTGCTGAGCTGATCGCGGAACAGCAGCGCCTCCAGCTCCGCCTGGGTCACCTCCGGCTCGTCCAGGATCAGGGGGATGATGACCTCCTCGCCGTAGTCGGCGGCGTTCCAGGCCCGGCGGGCGGCGTCAATGTCGAAGGAAACGCCCACGGTCTCCGGCTCGATGACGTGCTCTTCGGTGTAGACCGCGTCGGATTTCTCCCGGTAGACGGTGTCGTAGAGGCCCTCCATGTCAAAATCCGCATCGGTGCGCATTTCGCCGCTGAAGAAGATGGGGGAATAGTCCCCGGCTTCAAAGGCGCTGACGATCTGATTTGAGAGGGCCTGGGTGTCGATGGTGATTCCCGTGGCGCCCTTGGTGAGGGCGATCTCCTCCTCCCCGATGCGCAGGTCGGAGCCCAGAATGGCAAGCTGCACCTCGTGGGCGGCGTTTTCCACCTTGGCCTTCACCGCCGCGGCGTCCACCGTCCGGGCCGTCTCGCTTTTCAGCGCCATGCCGCCGGCAAAGCGGCAGCGCAGATAGGTCATGGCATCCTCCAGCGCCGAGCCGCCCTTGCACGCGGTGTAGGCCATGCGGGCGATGTCGGCGGCCGGGGTGTCGGTGCAGACCTCGTCGGCCCGCACGGTAAAGGCCACGTCCAGCGGCAGGGAAACGTCGATGGCCTCGTCCCCGATCACGGCGTAGCCGTGCTCGGTCAGGCGCTGGGCGGTCTGCTCCACCGTGAGGTTGCCCACGTCGATGCCGTCGATGCTGACGTTGGGGAAGATCGTGCCGATTCTTCCCACATAGGCGACGCCGGCCGCCGCGGCCGCCATGACCGCTGCGATGAGCGCCAGCACCACGATCAGCACCACCCGCCCGCTGCTGCCGCCGCGGGCTTTCTCTGCGCCGGACGCAGCGGCGCTTCGCTTCGGCTGCGCTTTGGGCGCCTTCGGCGCCTGGGCGCTGTGCTCTGATTGTTTTCCGCCACTTAGCTTCATATTTGTTTCTCCAGCTCGTCGATTAACTGTGATAAAAAACCTCGTCCCCGGCGGGCAGTTCGGTCTGCTCCAGGAACATGTCCATGCTGTCCACCCAGGGATTGCCGCTGAGCTTATATTCCCCCTGCTTATCCAGCATCAGCCGGATCAGCAGATTGCTCAGGAGAAAGCCGGAGGGCGTGAAATGCCAGCGTCCGCTGTCCTGTTTTGCCCAGCCCTTGCGCTCATATTCCTCCAAAAGCTCCTGCAAAGGGGTAAAATCGCTGCGGTAAATGCTGTGATACTCCTTCGGGGAGATGCCCCGCACGGTGCGCATGCCCAGCATCAGATATTCCGCGGCCCGGTCCAGCAGGCCGATCTTCTCGTACTCGTCCACGATGGTCTTGCCCTCCTGCACGCCGCTGATGTAAGCGCGCAGGTCCTTCACATAGCTGAAGCGCACGTCGCCCACGCAGCTGGCCGCGCCGGGACCGAAGCCCAGATATTCCTTCAAAAGCCAGTATTTCAGATTGTGCTTTGACGCGCAGCCGGGCTTGGCAAAATTGCTGATCTCATACTGGCAGTAGCCGTAGCGGTCCAGCGTCTCGCAGGTGTAGAGGTACATATCCGCCTGCGCGTCGTCGTCCGGGAGGATCTCGCTGTCCCGGTAGACGGCCATGGGCGTTCCGTCCTCCAGCTTCAGCCCGTAGCAGGAAAGGTGCTCCGGCTGCAGCTCCAGCGCGCGGCCCAGGGTGTCGGCCCAGTCCTCCCGCGTCTGGCTGGGCAGACCATAGATGAGGTCCAGGCTCAGGTTCTCAAAGCCCGCCTTGCGGGCATTTTTCACCGCCTTGGTGACCTGGTTCCAGTCGTGCCGCCGGCCGATGAGCTTCAGCAGGTCGTCATTGGCGGACTGGGCGCCGATGGAGATGCGGTTGACCCCCTCGTCCCGCAGCGTCACCAGGTCGTGATAGCGGATGCTGTCGGGGTTGGCCTCCATCGTCACCTCGGCGGTCTTGTACACCATGCCGCTGCGCTTGAGGGCGTTGAAAATGTCGCAGATGCGCCGCGCCCCGTAATAGCTGGGGGTGCCGCCGCCGAAATAGATGCTGTCGGTATAGTATTCCCGCAGCTGCGGCGCGCTTTCGCGGATGTGCTGCAAAAGGGCGTTGTGATACTTCGGCATCAGCTTGTCGCAGCCGGCCAGGGAATAGAAATCGCAGTAGCCGCACTTGCTGGCGCAAAAGGGTATGTGAATGTAGATTCCAAGCGTTTTATTCATTTCTCGCGCTCCTAAGTGTGTCATTCAGAATACCGCAGTTGCGCAATTATGTCAACCTCAAAGCGGGCTTTGCAGCGCGTTTCCAGATTAAAACAGGCTGCAGACCAGCTCCGCGTAGGCGGCGGGGTCGTCCAGCGGCAGGCCGGCGATCAGCTGGGCCTGGGCCAGCAGGATGCGGCTGAGCTTCGCGGCCTTGTCCTTATCGTCCGCGAAGGCCGCCTGCAGCGCGGCGAAGGCCGGATGCTCGCCGTTGAGCTCCAGCACCTTCTGCGCCTTGAGGTTTTCGGTGTTGGCGCCGGGGAGGGAGCGGAAATACTTCTCCACCTCCAGCGTGATCTCGCCCTCAGTCGTGAGGCAGACGGGGTGGCTTTTCAGCTTGTGGGAAAGGCGCACGTCGGCAACGGCGTCGCCCAGCGTCTCCTTCACGAAGGCAAGAAGGTCCTTGTTCTCCTCGGCCTTTTTCTCTGTGTCGGCCTTCTGCAGGTCCGTTTCAAGCTGCAAATCGTCCGCGCTGACGTTGCAGAACTTCTTTTCCTGATAGCTGCCCAGGATCTGCACCACGAACTCGTCCACATCGTCGGTCAGATACAGCATGCCGAAGCCGGCGTCGCGCACCTGCTCGGTCTGGGGCAGGGCGGCGGCGCGGGTGACGCTGTCCGCCGCGGCGTAGTAGATGACCTTCTGGCTCTCGGGCATCTTCTCCCTGTACTCCTTCAGGCTCATCAGTTCGTCGCCGAAGGAGTTGGGGAACACCAGGAGGTCCTCCAGGAAGTCCTTTTTCATGCCGTAGTCGCCCACGACGCCGTACTTGATCTGCATGCCGAAGGCCTTCCAGAATTTGGCGTAGGCCTCCTTGTCCTCCATGAGCTTGCTGAGCTCCGCCTTGATCTTCTTCTCCAGATTGTTCGCGATGACCTTCAGCTGCCGGTCATGCTGCAAAATTTCGCGGGAGATGTTCAGAGAGAGGTCCGGGCTGTCCACCACGCCGCGGACGAAGCGGAAGCAGTCCGGCAGCAGGTCGGCGCACTTGTCCATGATCATCACGCCGCTGCTGTAAAGCTGCAGGCCGGGCTGATAGTCCCGGGTGTAATAGTCATAGGGGGCGCGGCCGGGGACGAAGAGCATGGCCTTGTAGGAAACGGTGCCCTCCGCGTTGACGCGCACGACGGCCAGGGGCTCTTCGCTGTCGTGGAACTTCTCCTTGTAGAAGGCCTTGCAGTCGTCGTCGGACACGTCGCCCTTGCTGCGCTGCCAGATGGGCACCATGGTGTTGACCGTCTTCTCCTCGGTGACGGCGACAAAGTCCTTTTTCGGCTTGCCCTCGTCGTCCACCTCGCCGGTCTCCCGCTCCTCATAGCGCTCCACGTCCATGACGATGGGCCAGCGCACATAGTCGCTGTACTTCTTCACCAGCTCCTGCAGCTTCCAGGACTGGAGGTATTCGCTGTAGCGCTCCTCCTCCCCGTCGGGCTTCAGGTACATGATGACGTCGGTGCCGACGCTGTCCTTCTCGCAGTCGGCGACGGTGTAGCCGTCGGTGCCGCTGCTCTCCCAGCGGCAGCCGGTCTCCTCGCCGTACTTGCGGGAGATGACGGTGACCTTTTCGGCCACCATAAAGGCGCTGTAAAAGCCCACGCCGAACTGGCCGATGATGTCGATGTCGGCCTTCTCCTGCGCGTCGCCCATGTCGTTTTTGAACTGGAAGGAGCCGCTGCGGGCGATGACGCCCAGGTTGTTCTCCATCTCCTCTTTGGTCATGCCGATGCCGTTGTCGGACACGGTGATGGTGCGCGCGGCGGCGTCGGCCTTGATGCGGATGCGGAAATCGCTGCGGCTCATGCCCACGCCCTCATCCGTGAGGGAGAGGTAGCACAGCTTGTCGATGGCGTCCGATGCGTTGGAGATGATCTCCCGCAGGAAGATCTCCTTGTGCGTATAGATGGAATTGATCATCAGATCCAGCAGGCGCTTGCTCTCCGCCTTAAACTGTTTCTTTGCCATGATATGAATTGCCTCCAAAACTGTACTTGTATTTTTTAACCTTTTAATTATAACACGGATTGCATCATTTTCAAGCACAATCGGCGGAAAAATGCGAAGCGCGCACTTCGCCCTTGTGCCGGGCGCGGCGGGATGCTATACTGGAAGCGCAATCCATTTGCACCGCGGGTTTTCGCCGCGGCGCAGGCAAAACGAAAGGAAGTCCGAAATGAAAAAAGCCATCAGCGCGCTTCTGATCCTCGCAATGCTCCTGTGCGCCGCTCCGGCCTATGCCGCCGCGGTGGTGCGCTCCCCGCAGAACCTGACCGTGGACGGCCGGGCCGTGAACTGCGACAAGTACAACATCGAAGGCAGCAACTACTTCAAGCTGCGGGACATTGCCGCGCTTCTAAGCGGCACGGCCTGCCAGTTTGAGGTGGGCTTTGCAAACGGCGTCGTCTCCATCACCACGGGCCGGACGTATACCCCCAACGGCTCTGAGCTGGCAGTCGGCGCGGACATGTCCGCCAGCGCTGTCCCTAGCGCGCAGGTCATCCAGATCAACGGTGAGACCCGGAGCGATCTGACGGCTTACAACATCGGCGGCAACAACTTCTTCAAGCTGCGCGAGCTGGGCGATGCGCTGGGCTTTGAAGTGGACTATGACCCAGCCACCAACACCGCCGTCGTGCGCTCCGGCGCCTCCGGGCAGACCGCCCCGGCCAGGACCGGCCCGCTGACGCTGACCGCCCTTTACACCGGCGGCGGAAACGACGGCCCCTGGGAGATGGAGGAGCCGGGTGAAAGCGCCCCCGTCGTGGGCGATGTGGACGGCGACGGCAAGGCGGAGATCGTGTTCATGATCCGCCGCGTCTTCTGCCTGGACGCCGCCACCGGCGCGGTGAAGTGGAGCACCCCCACCGGCCACGCCGTGAGCGAGGGCGCGGACAAGTTCCAGTATTTCGGCGCGCCCAACATGCCCCAGCCCGTCCGCCTTGTGGACTATGACGGAAACGGCAGCCTGGACATCGTGACCGTCGCCACCAACTACGGTCTGAATCAGAGCCTCATCGCCGTCTACAACGGCCAGGGCGAGTTCCTCCGCCAGTGGACGACCAGCGAGCCCGTCCGGGCCATGGAGGTCGCGGACTTTGACGGCGACGGCAGGTGCGAGATCGCGGTGGGCCTGGGCGTCGGCCCCGGCAATAAGCCCGGCGTGTACCTCTACAACAACGACGGCTCCGTCCACGCCGGCTGGCCCGTCGTGGCGGGCTACGGCCTTTACTCCGACACGATGCGCGCCGTGGATCTGAACGGCGACGGGGTGAAGGAGCTGGTCTTCCTCTTCGACGAGGACAGCGTGGAGGCCTATTCTCTGAACGGCCGGCGCGTGAACGCCGCGGGCGGGCCCTACGCCGGCTACCCCTGGGGCTATTACCCGGTCTGCGAGAATTACGCGCATGAGCTGGAGTATGTGGACATCGTGAAAAAGGGCGGCGCCAAGGCCTTTGCCTTCTCCCCCGATCTGAAGGGGCGGGACCGCGCCGGGCGCTTTTACGTGACCGGCACCTTCGGCGGCGTCATTGAAGCGGACATGGACGGCGACGGCACGACGGAGCTGGTGTTCACCGGCATGGTGGCCGACGGCGCGCTGGCCATGAGCGAGGGCATGACCGACTCCTACAGCGGCGTGGCCCAGTACTTCACGACCTTTATCCTCAACAAGGACCGCACCCGCTACACCAATGCGGCCAAGGGCTTTGACTGGACGCAGATGCCCATGGACACGGGCAGGTATCTGACTTTGGCGGAGGACTTCGGCCCCGGCGCCAAAATCAGCAAGCCCGATCTGATGCCTGTGGCGGCGGATCTGGACGGCGACGGAAACAAGGAGATCCTGTTCAGCAACTATGACGGCTGCATCCACTGCTTCAGCCTTGACGGGAAGGAACACGGCAGCTGGCCCTACCGCGTGGAGCAGAACGTGCTGTCCTTCGCCACCCGCCCGGTGGCGGCGGATCTGGACGGCGACGGGCGCATGGAGGTCATCTTCGGCACCTTTGTGGACCAGACGCAGACCTCCGTCCGCGGCGAGCTGATCGTGCTGGACTGCAGCGGCAGCGTCAGGGCCCGGATCACCATGCCCACCATGTGGGGCTTGAACGGCGCGGAGGACACCCTCTATGCCGACTGCATCATCGGCGCCCCCGCCGTGGCCGACGTGGACGGCGACGGACGGGCCGAGATCGTGGTCAATACCAAAAACAGCGGCGTGTGCGTCTACAAGGTCGCGTAAATCACTGACGAAACATAGAATTGCCCCCGGCAGCGCTGCTGCCGGGGGCAATTCTTTGCTTGTCAGATGCGCCCTTCGGGGGCCTCCCGGAAGGCGTCCTCCGGGGCGCGGAGCAGCCCGATGGCAAACCCGCACACGAGGAAAAAGGCGAACAGGTCCCGGGGATAGAACCAGACATACTCCACGAAGAAGGTCAGCGAGATGCCCTCCAGCGCGCCCAGGCAGGCGGTGAGCGCCAGGCGGCGGACGCCGGGGCCGGCGTTGGCCGCGCCCGCGGCGCTGCGCCGCAGGATGCCGAGGAACATCCACAGGCTGGTCACCAGGCCGAGAATGCCGGTCTCCACCAGCATCTCCGTCCACAGCATGTGGCTGTGGGGCACGCCGATGGTGGCCTTGCTGCGGGCATAGTTTTTATAGACGATGGCAAAGCTGCCCGGCCCCAGGCCGATGCCGGTGACGCCATGGTCCAGCAGCAGCAGGAAGATGCCCTGCCAGATATACAGCCGGAAGCGGCTGGAGCTGTCCTCCCCGCTGACCATGCTGCCCAGGCGGGTGAGGATGCTCTGGGGCAAAAACGGCACCGCCAGCACCCCTGCCAGGCAGATGAGGGGGATCCAGCGCTTGTCGCCGTACCAGAACAGCACCGCGAAGGCCACGATAATGGAGACCCAGCCGCTGCGGGAATAGGTCATGATCATGGCCAGCATGGGCAGCGCCAGGCCGCAGCACAAAAAGGGCGAGAGGGGCAGCGTGCCCAGCTTTCCCTTGTTGCTGACGGCCCAGACCGCCGCCAGCGGCGTCGTCATCACGAGGAACTCCGCGTAGTTGTTGGGGTTGTCCAGCGTGGCGAAGACCCGGCCCGGCACGCCGCGGTTGGCCTGCAGATCGGTAAAGGAGCGGCTGACCGCAACGCCCAGGATGCGCTGGATCACCGCGTAGCAGGCGGTCAGCAGCACGGCGGCGTAGAGGAAGCCCAGCACGGTCATGAGACTTTTCCGGTCGCTGACCGCGGCGGCGGCCGTGTAGCACAGCAGGAAGGCCGCGAGAAACAGCAGCAAGATCCGGCGGCTGTCGCTGAAATCCCGGGTAAAGCCCAGGCTTGCGAAGCAGGCCAGGGCGAACAGCAGCATGGGCAGGCCCAGGGCGGCCGGGTCCAGGGGCGTTTTGCCCCGTGCGCCGCAGACGCAGAGATAGAGCGCCAGAAGCCCCACCGCGCCCAGAAGGCCGTAGGAGTTGTTCCAGTAATCGTGGGGGCACAGGAACATGGCCGCCACGAAAACGCCGAAAAGCGCCTCAAAGCGCAGCACGAAGGACCCGCCGCAGACCCGGCGCCAGACCCGCTCGTTCACGCTGCCGGCGTTGATGCGGCCGAACCAGCGGAAAGCCCGGCCCAGGGCCTTTGCGATGCCGCCCAGCACGCCGCGCACGATGCGGGCGATCAGGCAGGCTTCATACCAGCGCTGGATCACGCTTTCATGCACAAGCAATCGGCGCACGAAGCTGTGCATCCAGGCGTTGCGGAACCAGCGGTACACCCGGCGCAGCAGGGCGAAAACGCCCGAGCACAGCCACCAGTGCCACACGATTCCGGCGATGCTTGCATCCAACATGTCGCGTCCCCTCAGGCGGCGGGGGTCAGCCCGGAGATGCGCAGATACAGCTTGCAGTCGCCCACATACACCACGAAGGTGTGGCCGATGGCGTAGCGCGTGCCGCCGATGAGCAGGCCGTTGGCATCCAGCGTGCCCTCGCCCTGGCAGGTGATGACGACGGAGGAGGAATCGTCCGGAAACAGGGCCACCGTCTCGCCGTTTTTGTCCACGTCATAGTGATAGCCCCGGCCGGTCTGCACGTCCGTCACATAGCCGAGGACGTTGTTCTCCGTGTCGTCAAAGACGCGGGCGCCCACTTCCAGGTTGTCCACGACGTAGTTGGGCACCTCCGCGCCGGTCATGGACAGGTAGTACTTCTGGGTATTCACAATGCCGGAGCGGTCCTTGGTGAGGAAGCGATAGCCCACGAAGGCCAGCGCCGCCAGCAGGATGAGGACGATGAGCAGGTCGATGATGCTGACCTTGCCGCCGATTTTTCCGTTTTTGTCAATCATGTTCGCATTTCTCCGTTTCCTGATAGGTTTCAAAGACGTCGAGCGCCAGTTTGTTCAGGTCAAAACGCTGCGCCACCTTGCGCAGGGCCGCGTCGGAATAGCTCTGGCGCAGCGCATCGTTCTCCATCAGCTCTGCCATGGCCCCGGCAAAGCCCGCCGTGTCCCCGAAGGGCACCACCGTGCCGCAGACCGTGCCGGTCTCCGCCAGGTCCCGGTTGCCGCCCACGTCCGTCACGACCAGGGGCAGAGCGGAATTCATGGCCTCCAGAATGGCGAAGGACAGCGCCTCGTTGCAGCGGGAGGAGCAGACATACATCTGCGCGCCGGCCAGAATGGCCTCCGCGTCGGTGCGGTAGCCCAGAAGGCGCATCTCCGCTTCCAGATGGGCCTGCGCGATGCGCGCGCGGATGTCGTCCATCAGCACGCCGTCCCCCGCCACGCAGCAGCAGAACGGCCTGTCCGTCCGCGCTTTCAGCGCCGCCAGGGCGTCCACCAGAAAGTCCAGGCCCTTTTCCGGGTCAAAGCGGGCCAGGCAGGCGATAAGGAACACGTCCTCCCCCAGCCCCAGCTCCCGCCGCAGCGCGTCGGAACGGGGTCTTTCCGCGCGCGGAGCGATGCCGTTGTAGATCACCCGGATCTTGTCCGGGCGGCAGCCGTTGGCGATCAGTACGTCCCGGCTTTCCTGGCACACGGCGATGACACAGTGGTTTTTCGGCGTAAAATGGCGGTAGAGCATCCGCCAGAGCGCCCCACAGCGGCGGGTAAAATGCTCGGTGTACACCACCCGCAGCCCCGGCAGGTGCCGACGGGCCAGCAGGGCGATCACGTTCTCCCGCGGGCACTGGGCGTGGATGACCTCGATGCCGTGCTCCCGGCAGTACGCCGCCAGCGTCCGTGCCGCGGAGAGGGCGTTTTTCCACTCCAGGCTCAGCCGGAGCGAGGGCACGCCCGCCGCGGCCAGCTTTTCCGAAAGCTCGCCGGGGATGGCGTAGGCAAAATAGGGCGTTCCGTCCGATGCCGGCAGCAGCCGCGTCAGATTCTGCACATATTTTTCGATGCCCGCCTTACCGGCATAATTGACCAGATACAGGACCTTCACGGTGGTGTTCCCCTCCCCTCCCGGCGCGCAGGGCCGCCGGGCATAGCTTCAATAGAATATAGCACGATTGGCGAGGCCATGACAAGCCCTTTTCCGTTTTTCGGCGCTTTTCATTTCGCGCGCTTTGTGCTACAGTAAGGAGCAGAACGCAACGGAGGTAAAAGCAATGGATCTGGAGGAACTGAAGCGCGAATGTCTGGACTGCAGCCGCTGCGGGCTGTGTCAGACGCGCAGCAACGTGGTGTTCGGCGTGGGCGCGCCGGACGCCGAGGTCATGTTCATCGGCGAAGGGCCGGGCGAGCAGGAGGACCTGCAGGGCGAGCCCTTTGTGGGCCGGGCCGGCAAGCTGCTGGACGACATGCTGGAGCTCATCGACCTGGACCGCAGCAAGATCTACATCGCCAACATGGTGAAGTGCCGCCCGCCGAAAAACCGCGACCCGCTGCCGGAGGAGCAGAGCGCGTGCAGCCCGTGGCTGGAGCGGCAGATCGCCCTCATCCGCCCGAAAATGATCGTGTGCCTGGGCCGCATCGCCGCCATGCGCTACATCCGCGAGGACTTTAAAATCAGCCGGGAGCACGGGCAGTGGACCGTGAAAAACGGCATCATGACCATGGCGATCATGCACCCCGCCGCACTTTTGCGCGACCCCCGCCGTCGCCCGGAGGCCTTTGAGGACCTGAAGGTGCTGCAGCAGGCGATACGGGATTATTGCACCCACACCTACGATTGATCGTTATGTCAACTCTTGCAGGTCGTTTCCCGTGTTTTCCAATGCTTTTCCAATTTTGTGTAAAATTATTATGTAAATCTCAAAACTTAATACTTTCTTAATATTTTCCCTCTTTCTTTTGTAATAATTCCCCTTTATCATAAGACTTGCAAGAGACAGTTTCATCTTTTTCATTTTGTCCTCATCCTATAACCGCAGCCCCAACAGATGTCGCACTGTTGGGGCTGCACCCTTTTTTGCCGGCACAGCATCGAACTGTGTCGATTTTTCTTTTCTTCCCGTCGAATGCGTGTTATATTGGTTTTGTACACCGAGATTGAATATACTAATTGCAGCTTTGCTTTTTTCAGCATCCCGCCGCTGCGGGCGGGAACGAGACGGAGGGAGCCATGGACAAAGCGCTGGAAAACTTACTTGAGCTGAGCCGGGACCCGATGTTTGCGGTGGCGGCGGGAAAGATCCGCGTGATGAACGCCGCGGCCAAAAAGGCCTTCCCCGACCGCCGTGTCGGCGATGCCGCCGCGGGCTTTCTGCCCGATTCCATCGTGTTCGCGCCGGCGGAGTCCTTCCTCAGCACGGTCAATCTGCGCGGCGTCCGCTACACGGTCTCCGCCCTGCGCAGCGACGGAGTGCTGTTTCTCTCTCTGGTGGAGGAAAAGTCCCCCGCGGCGCTGCGGGGCTGCCTGTCGGACAGCATGATGAGCGGCATGCTGTCGGCGCTTTTCAACATCGGCCTGTCCGCCGACCGGCTGCGCAGCGGACAAAAGAGCGACGACGCGCAGACGCAAAAATATTACAGTGCGCTTTACCGCAACTACTATGCCCTCTACCGCCGGCTGGGCAATCTGAACACCCTCTGCGCCCTCAGCGAGGGCAGCATGGACCTGGTGATGGTGCACACCGACCTGGTGCAGCTGTGCGGTGAGCTGGTCTCCTCCGTGACCATGCTGCTGGGGGACGGCCTGGCCCGCGTGGAGTTCGTCACGGACCTGGAACACCTGCCCGCCAGCGTGGACGCCAACAAGGTGGAGCGGCTGCTGCTGAATCTGCTGTCCAACAGCCTGCAGCACACGGCGCCGGACGGACTGGTGCGCCTGCGGCTGAGCAAAAGCGGCGGCAGCGCCCTTCTGAGCGTGGACGACAACGGCGACGGCATCCCGCCGGCGCAGCTCAGCAGCGTGTTCCACAGCTTTCTGAACCGCCTGGACAGCGAAAGCCTGGCCCTGCCCGGCGGCGGCGGCATCGGCCTGGCCCTTTGCAGCGTGATCGCGGAAAAGCACGGCGGCACGCTGGTGCTGGAAAGCCGCGAGGGCGAGGGCACCTGCGTCCGGGTGCTGCTGCCCCTCTCCCCGCCCGGCGTCGGCGAGCTGCAAAGCGAGATGCACCCCTACACCAACGGCGGCATGCACCTGCTTTACACGGAGCTGAGCGAGCTGATGGGATCCGAACAATATGCCGGGGGCTTCCCGGACTGAGAAAAAAAGACCACGCGCCCTGTCGTTTAAAGCGCGTGGTCTTTTCGTTTTTTTCAGCAGCAGAGGAAGCGTCCGCCGCAGCAGAGGTTGCAGGCAACGTTCGCCAGGCACACGGACATGCAAAGGCCGTTGTTGCCCAGATTCACACTGCGAAAGCCGAAGCCCTCGCCCCGCCGGTCATAGGCCTGGGCGCCCTGCTGGATCTCCAGCAGCAGCTGGCGATAGCGCTCGTTCCCGGGGGCGGCGGCACAGGCCCGGCGGGCGCTGTCCAGCGCGGCGACCCGGTTGCCCAGGTTGAAGTTGGCGATGGCGTGGAGATAGTACCACTCCCCGTCCCGCTCGGAGACCGGGACGCCGGACAGCGCCGTCACCGCCTGGTCGAACTGGCGGGCGCGGATGAAGCTGCGCGCGGCCTTGACCTCGTTGCGCTCGGCGCTCTCCTGGCTCTGATAGGCGCCGGAAGCGCCGCCGTAGCCGTAAGCGCTGCCGTAACCGTAGGCGCTGCCGCCGTAGGACGGGCCGTAGCTTTCCTGCTGGGGCTGGGGGTTTTTGATCTGTTCGTAGGCGGCGTTGATCTCGTTCATGCGCTCTGCCGCCCGCTGGTTGCCCGGGTTGAGGTCCGGGTGATATTTTTTTGCCAGCTTGCGGTAGGCCGCCTTGACCTCCTCGTCGCTGGCGCCGGGAGAGAGCCCCAGCACCTTATAAGGGTCACTGACCAAGTTCAGCGCCCCCCTTCTCTTCTTTCTTCAGCTTCATAGCATACTGCGTCCAAACGCCGCTGTAAAGCACGCTGCGCAGAATCTCCACATCCCGCAGCAGCGGCAGGCGCTCAAACTCCGCGCTGCACTCCGCGATCAGCATTTTCAGCAGCGCGAGCTTCTCCTCCTCGTCCACGTCCCCGTCCGGGTACATGGCCAGAAGCGGGTTGAAGTTGCCCTTCTTTTTGTCCTTTTCCAGATCGACGCAGGCGTCCATCATATAGATGAAGCGGCCCAGCGCCTCGCCGAAGGCGCGAAAGCGCGGGTTCCACACGCTGTCCGGCTCCACGGCGAACAGCTCGCCCATCAGCCGGGCAAAGGCGTTGGCCGCCGCGTCCGGCGCGGCGGACTGGCTGGTCTCCACGGCGCGCAGCGTCTCCATGCACTCCTCGATGGCGTCACACTGTCCGGGCCAGGTGCGGTAGACGGTCTCATACCGGGCGCGCAGGAGCTTTGCCTCCGTGAGGGAGAGGACCTTGCGCTCATCCGTCCAGTCGTCCATGCAGTTGTGCCAGGCCAGGGCCACGTTCATGTCCGCGGCATAGTCCGAAAAGCGGTTTTTCCACCAGCTTCTGCGGTGCAGCGGGTGGGCCATGCAGCGCCCTGCGCCGCACTCCTCCTCCGGCTCATACATGCTGCTGAGCAGCAGCACCAGGAAGGTCATATCATAATTCAGCGTCAGGCGGCTTAAATCGCCGTGGCGCTTTTGCAGCGTCCGGCACAGTCCGCAGTAGGCGCCCTTATAGCGCTCCGTCTGTTCGTCGGTCAGCGCTTCCGTATTGGCGACAACAAATCCGAACATCAGGTTTTTCTCTCAAAGGCGTTGCCGCATTTGCGGCAGGTGACACGGATCTTTCCCTTGCCCCGGGGCACCCGGAGCATGGCGTGGCAGGCCGGGCAGCGGAAAAAGACGTAATCCCGGCGCTGCTTCTGCCGGTCCAGCCAGTTGCGCACGCCGCCGGTCAGCTTGTACTTCCAGCGGAGATAGGTCTCGTTTTCCATGCGGCGGCGCTCAAGGTTTTTCGAGAACATGCGGACGTACACCAGCACCAGCAGCACAAGGGCCAGCACCCACAGCACGCTGCTGCGGAAAAAGAGGTTCAGCACGATCAGCACGAGGGCGGCGAAGGACAGGAAGCGGGAGAGCTGATCCGCGCCGTAGCGTCCGGCCATAAAACGAAGAAATTTTTCTCTCATAGCACATCACCAAAGGCTAAAATCGTTGTAATTCAGTATCGCAGTATGCCGCCGGAAAGTCAATGAACAAACCGTAAATTTTACATGAAAAAACAGTTGTCGCGCTCTCAAAGCCTGTGGTATACTTGCATCACTGTGTTTTTTCAGAGAGGACATTCGACATGCGAGATTACTATTCCGACTTCGGCATCGCCCCGGCCGTCGCCGACTATTGCGCCGGGGTGCTGTCCGGGCTGCGGGAGCGCTTTGACGCCGTCGACGCGGTGGCGGAGGAGAACCAGGCCAAGGTGCTTCTGGCGATGCAGCGCCAGCGGGTGGACGCGCAGTGCTTTGCCGGCTCCACCGGCTACGGCTACAACGATGCCGGGCGCGACACGCTCGAGCAGGTCTACGCCGACGCCTTTCACACCGAATCGGCCCTGGTGCGGCCCCAGCTCGTCTGCGGCACCCACGCCCTGGCCGTGGCGCTCAGCGCCAATCTGCTGCCGGGGGACGAACTGCTCTCCCCCGTGGGCAAGCCCTATGACACGCTGGAGGAGGTCATCGGCATCCGCCCCTCGGCCTGCTCGCTGGCGGAGTACGGCGTCAGTTACCGGCAGGTGGACCTGCTGCCGGACGGCAGCTTTGACTATGACGGCATCCGCGCCGCCGTCAACGCAAAGACCAGGCTCATCACCATCCAGCGCAGCAAGGGCTACGCCATGCGCCCCACGCTGTCCGTTGCGCGCATCGGCGAGCTGATCGCCTTCTGCAAAGCCCTCAAGCCGGATGTCCTGTGCATGGTGGACAACTGCTACGGCGAGTTTGTCGAGCCGCTGGAGCCCAGCGACGTGGGCGCGGACATGATCGTCGGCTCCCTCATCAAGAACCCCGGCGGCGGTCTGGCCCCCATCGGCGGGTACATCTGCGGCACGAAGCAGTGCGTGGACCGCTGTGCCTACCGCCTCTCCGCCCCCGGTCTGGGGCAGGAGGTCGGCGCCAGTCTGGACGTGAAGACCTCGCTGTACCAGGGCTTTTTCATGGCCCCGGTCACCGTGGCGGGGGCGCTGAAGGGCGCCATCTTCGCCGCGCGGCTGTATGAGTCGCTGGGCTTTCGCGTTTTGCCCGACGGCAGCGAGTCCCGCCACGACATCATCCAGGCCGTGGAGCTGGGCAGCGCGGAAAAGCTGATCGCCTTCTGCGAGGGCATCCAGGCCGCGGCGCCCGTGGACAGCTATGTCCGGCCCGTTCCGGCCCCCATGCCCGGCTATGACGCCGACGTTATCATGGCCGCCGGCGCCTTCGTGCAGGGCAGCAGCATCGAGCTGAGCGCCGACGGGCCGCTGCGCGCGCCCTACAGCGTCTATTTCCAGGGCGGGCTGACCTGGTATCACGCCAAGCTGGGCATCATGATGAGCCTGCAAAAGCTCTTTGAGAAGGGCCTGGTCACGCTGCCGGACAACTGAGCGAATGATAGCAGAACGCACCCCGAAGCAGGGGTGCGTTCTTTTTTCATTTTACGACGGAAACGGTCTCGATGCCGTAATACGCCATCACCGCCGCGGCGTCGGCGCCGATGCGCTCGCCGGAGACGACGACGGGCACCGCGGGCGGGCAGGCCACCGTCGGCGCGCCGCAGACGCGCCCTGCCGATCGCCGGACCGGCAGGGTCTCCTGGGCGGCAAAGATCGCCTCGCGCGGGGACAGCACCCGCTCCGGCGCAGCCAGCTCCGGCGCCGGCGGCGGCGCGGGCAGATCATTCTCCCCCAGCGCCGCGGGCAGTCGGCGGGCAGTCTCCTCCAGCGTGTCGGGCGAGAGCAGCAGCGTCATGGCGTCGCGTGCGGCATACTCCGGCTCGATGCCGGCGCGCCGCAGCCGCTGGGCCATGGCCGCTCCGTCTCCCAGCAGGCTGAGATGCAGCGGCTCGGTGTCCGCACAGTGCCAGCGCGCCGCCGCCAGGCGCTGCCGCAGCGCCAGGGCCTGCGCCTGCGCCTGCGCAAGCGTCTGCCCCCAGCCCTCCGCCAGGAGGCGGTTGCAGCGGTCCAGGGACGCGAGGATCAGATAGCTGGGGCTGGTGGAGCCGAACAGCGCCATGGCGGCCTTTGCGCCAGGGACGAAAGCGGGATTTGCTATGTGAAGATAGGCCCCGCCGGTGAGCACCGGGAGGGTCTTATGGGCGCTGTCGCAGCACAAATCCGCGCCCAGCGCCATCGGATGGCGGTTTTCCGCGAGGAAACGCAGATGCGCCCCGTGGGCATTGTCCACCAGCAGCGGGACACGGTGGGCGCGGCAGACGGCGGCAAGCTGCGCGATGTCCAACGTCTGCCCCAGATAGTCCGGGCTGGTGACGTACACCGCCGCGTATCGCGCCGATGCCAGCGCCGATTCCAGCGCCGCGGGCGTGACGGTGCAGCCCGTCAGACGCTCGCCCGCCCGGGGCCAGAGCCAGTCCACCTCCGCGCCGCAGAGCGCGGCGGCATAGAGGAAGGCCTTGTGGGCGTTGCGCCCGGCGAGGATGCGCCCCGGCGCGCCGGAGGGGCGGTTTTGCAGCGCAAGGAACACCATGGCGCGGATGCACTGGCTGCTGCCCTCGGTGGAGTAGAGCGTCCGGGCGCTGCCGAAGAGCGCGGCGGCGTTGCGCTCGCTCTCGGCGATGATGCCGCCGGCTTCATAAAGCGCGTCCGCCCCGGCGATCTCGGTGATGTCCAGCGCCTCGCAGCCCAGGGCCGGCAGGCCCTTGTGCCCCGGCATGTGCAGCCGCAGCGTGTCCGATGCGGCGTAGGTATTCAGAAAATCAAGGATCGGCGTGGTCATCGGCTTCCTCCGCCTGCGCCACCTTCATCATCACGGCGCACTCGATGCGCTTTTTGAACAGCTCGCAGCCCGGGGCATAGACGCCGCGGATGGAGCCCGTGGCATGGTAGGCGTTGGCGGCGCAGCCGCCGGAGCACCAGAGCCTGGCCCAGCAGCCGTCGCACTCCGGGCGGGCATAGGCGTTGCAGGCGCGGAATTCCTCCCGCAGCGCGGTGTTGGTGACGCCGTGCCACACGTCGCCCAGGCGGTAGCCCTCGTCCCCGACGAACTGGTGGCAGGGATAGAGATCGCCCCAGGGGGTGACGGCCATGTACTCCGTGCCGCTGCCGCAGCCGGAGATGCGCTTGTAGATGCACGGCCCGTCGGTCAGGTCGAGCATGTAGTGATAAAACGTGATGGGCTGCCCCGCCTTTTCCCGGCGCAGCATCTCCTTCGCCAGAAGCTCATACTGGCCCTTGACGGTCTCGATGTCCTCCGCCGTCAGGGCGGCGGGGTCGTCCGGGGCGCAGACCACCGGCTCCATGCTCAGCTCGGTGAAGCCCAGGTCGGCCATGTGGAACAGATCGTTGGTAAAGTCGGGGTTGGCGTGGGTGAAGGTGCCGCGCATGTAATAGTTCTTCCCGCCGCGAGAGCGCACCAGCTTCTGGAACAGGGGCACGATGCGGTCATAACTGCCGCGTCCGGCATAGTCCACCCGCAGCCGGTCATGGATCTCCTTCCGCCCGTCCAGGGACAGCACCACGTTGCTCATCTCGCGGTTGGCAAAGTCGATGACCTCATCGTCGATGAGCATGCCGTTGGTGGTGAGGGTGAAGCGGAAGTTCTTTCCCCGCTCCTTCTCCACGCTGCGGGCATAGGCCACCAGGCGCTTCACCACGTCCCAGTTCATCAGCGGCTCGCCGCCGAAAAAGTCCACCTCCAGGTTGCGGCGCGTGCCGGAGTGGTCCATCAAATAGTCCAGCGCCTGCTTGCCCACCTCAAAGCTCATCAGCCCCCGCTCCCCGTGGAAGCGGCCCTG
>SVKR01000154.1 GCA_015068365.1 Oscillospiraceae bacterium | reverse complement strand
GGCAGCGAATGATTTGAAAAATCATTCGCCCGATGCTCATTGCAATGAATACATGGCAAAACAGCGTTGCTGTTTTGCTGCACCGCAAAGCGGTGCGGCGGAACGCTTTGCGGCGTTTCGCCATCATGTAATCATTATAAGAAGAAGGGAGCGACACGATGAAGATCTATTCCGTCACCGACCCGGAGTTTGTGCCCTACGGCCAGGTCTGCCAGGGCTATGACACCGCGCAGCTTTGCGCGGCCATGGCCGCCATCCCCCTGCCGGACGCCGGCACGGCCTACGAGCCGGGCATCCCCGCGCTGGAGGCCTGCGACATTCTGCCGGAGTTGCGCGACCGCGCCTACGGCGGGATGCCCGTGCAGCTGGGCATGTGCTGGGGGCACAACACCCGCCTGAACTGCCTGGAATACCACCGGGACAGCGAGGTGAACATCGGCACCGGGGAGTTCATTCTGCTGCTGGCCCGGCAGGAGGAGATCGAAAACGGCCTGCTGGACACCGCGAAGGTGAAGGCCTTCCGCGTGCCGGCGGGGCTGCCGGTGGAGATTTACGCCACCACGCTGCACTATGCCCCCTGCCACACCGACCCGAACGCGGGCTTCCGCGTGGCGGTGGTGCTGCCGAAGGGCACCAACACCCCCAAGCCGGACTTCGCGCCCAAATGCGGCGAGGACCGGCGCATGACCGCCCGGAACAAGTGGCTTCTGGCCCATCCGGACTCTGACGAGGCACAAAACGGCGCCCTGATCGGGCTGACCGGCGAGAACATCGACATCAAGGAGGACATCTGAACCATGGAAAACATTCCCGCAGTCAAACTCGGTATCATCGCAGTCTCCCGCGACTGCTTCCCCATCGACCTGTCCATCCGGCGGCGCGCCGCCATCAAGGCCGCCTATCAGGGCGATCTCTACGAGTGCCCGGTCACCGTGGAAAACGAATCCGACATGCTCAAGGCCGTTGCAGACGTGCGCGCCGCCGCGTGCAACGCGCTGGTGGTCTTCCTCGGCAACTTCGGCCCGGAGACCCCGGAGACCCTGATCGCCAAGCACTTCCACGGCCCGTGCATGTTCGTCGCCGCCGCCGAGGGCGACGGGGACCTCATCAACGGCCGCGGCGACGCCTACTGCGGCATGCTCAACTGCTCCTACAACCTCGGGATGCGCCATCTGAAGGGCTACATCCCCGAGTACCCGGTGGGCACGGCGGAGGACATCGCGAAGATGATCGCCGACTTCGTCCCCATCGCCCGCGCGGTTCTGGGCCTGCGCTCGCTGAAGATCATCACCTTCGGCCCCCGGCCGCAGGACTTCTTCGCCTGCAACGCCCCCATCAAGGGGCTGTACGAGCTGGGCGTGGAGATCGAGGAAAACAGCGAGCTGGACCTGCTGGTCAGCTACAAGGCCCACGCGGGCGATGCGCGCATCCCGGAGGTCTGCGCCGACATGGCCAAAGAGATGGGCGAGGGCAAATATTTCCCCGACCTGCTTGAGCGCATGGCCCAGTTTGAGCTGACGCTGCTGGATTGGGCCGAGGCCCACCGCGGCGCGCGGAAGTACGTGGCCTTCGCGGACAAGTGCTGGCCCGCCTTCCCGGAGCAGTTCGGCTTTGAGCCGTGCTACGTCAACTCCCGCCTGGCCGCCCGCGGCATCCCCGTGAGCTGCGAGGTGGACATCTACGGCGCGCTGAGCGAGTACATCGGCGCGTGCATCAGCGCCGACGCGGTGACGCTGCTGGACATCAACAACTCCGTCCCCGCCTCCATGTGGGAAAAGAGCATCAAGGGCAAGTATCCCTACGCCCTGACCGACACCTTCATGGGCTTCCACTGCGGCAACACCCCCTCGTGCAAGATGTGCGCCGACCGCGCCGTGAAGTATCAGCTCATCCAGCACCGCCTGCTGGAGCCCGCCGGCAGCGACCCGGACTTCACCCGCGGCACCCTGGAGGGCGACATCGCCGCCGGGGACATCACCTTCTACCGCCTGCAGTGCGACAGCGAGGGCGTTCTTCGCGCCTACATCGCCGAGGGCGAGGTGCTGCCCGTGGCCACGGGCAGCTTCGGCGGCATCGGCGTGTTCGCCATCCCCGAGATGGGCCGCTTCTACCGCCATGTGCTGCTGCAAAAGCGCTATCCCCACCACGGCGCCGTGGCCTTCGGCCATTACGGCAAGGCCCTGTGGGAGGTCTTCAAATACCTGGGCGTGGGCGACATCGCCTACAATCAGCCCAAGGCGCTGCCCTATCCCACGGAAAACCCCTGGGCTTAAACGACACACGACCCCATCCGGGGACGAAAGGAGAGCCGCGACATGGCAACCGTGCAACTGAAGAACATCCGCAAGGTCTACCCCACCATCCGGGGAGAGGAGAAAAAGCCCCGGCGCCGCCGGGGGGAGGCGCCGCCGGAAAAGCGCACCAAGCTGCAGGTGACGGAGGAGGGCGTCATCGCGGTGCAGGAGTTCAGCCTGGACATCGCCGACAAGGAGTTCATCGTGCTGGTGGGCCCCTCCGGCTGCGGCAAGTCCACCACGCTGCGCATGGTGGCGGGCCTGGAGGACATCACCGACGGCGAGCTGATCATCGACGGCAAGGTGATGAACGACGTGGCCCCCAAGGACCGCGACATCGCCATGGTCTTCCAGAACTATGCCCTCTACCCCCACATGAGCGTGTATGACAACATGGCCTTCTCCCTGAAGCTGCGCAAGACCCCCAAGGACGAGATCGACCGCAAGGTGCGCGAGGCCGCGGAGATCCTGGACATCACCCCCTATCTGAACCGCAAGCCCAAGGCCCTGTCCGGCGGCCAGCGCCAGCGCGTGGCCATCGGCCGCGCCATCGTCCGCGCCCCCAAGGTCATGCTGATGGACGAGCCGCTTTCCAACCTGGACGCGAAGCTGCGCAACGAGATGCGCGCGGAGATCATCAAGCTGCGCGAGCGCATCGACACCACCTTCATCTACGTCACCCACGACCAGACGGAGGCCATGACCCTGGGCGACCGCATCGTCATCATGCGGGACGGCTACATCCAGCAGATCGGCACGCCCCAGGATGTGTTCAACCACCCGGCCAACCTCTTCGTGGCGGGCTTCATCGGCATGCCGGTGATGAACTTCTTTGACGCCAGACTGCTGCGCGAGGGCGAGCGCTATTTCGTGGAGCTGGCCGGGCTGAAGGTGGAGCTTTCCGCGGAAAAGCAGGCACGCCTGCTGGCAAACGACGTTCAGAGCCAGGACGTGACCCTGGGCGTGCGCCCGGAGCACACCGACCTCGCCGGCGAGGGCATCCCCGCCACGGTGGACGTCAGCGAGATGATGGGCTCCAGCGTGCACCTGCACGTGACGGCCGAGGGGCGGGACGTCATCATCATCGTCCCCACCACCGACACGCTCTCCGGCTTCCGCCACGGCGACACCGTGCACTTCCGCTTCGCCGGAAACGTGGCCCACGTCTTCTCGAAGGAGACGGAGAAGAACCTGGAATTCTGACCTCGCAAAAACCGGAGCATAAAAATGCTCCGGTTTTTGCGTAGATTGGACGTGCAGGGGGACTCCCGTCCCCCCTCACACCCCCCATGCAAGACGGTTCCTTTACAAAACAGGGTTTGTCTACAGTCTGAAAACCGGAGCATTTTTATGCTCCGGTTTTTGCTGTTCACGAAAAGTTTACAAATCCCCCGGCGGGGGAGGGCCGTATCTTGTACCGCGGCGGGAAAAACAGCCCAAACACCATTTGACAAAGCGCCCTTGCAATGATAGGATAAGTTTATCATGAAATACATGTTTGCTGTTATGAATAGAAAGGACGTGTAATATGTATCAGTTTCGACCCATCTTACCCCGTATCGAGCGGATGCGCGTTGCCGTGCGCGACCGGCTGATCGTGGCCGACGCCGAGAAGGACGCGCTGAAGCTGGAGGCGCTGAAGCTCTACACCAGCTTCCCGCCCATGCTGAAAAAGGTCTATATGTCCCTGTATGTCATCAAAAACATGCCCATCAACATCCAGGAGGAGGAGCTCCTCGCCGGCGACATGGGCAACAAGGGTTGGGGCGCCGCATCCGGTGCGATGTGGCTTATGGCCCCCATCGAGCAGACTTGGCCCATCGGCGAGGACGGCCTGCACCATGCTCCGATGGACGATCCGTT
>SVKR01000153.1 GCA_015068365.1 Oscillospiraceae bacterium | reverse complement strand
TGATGAACTCGCGGAACATGTCAGGGGAGAGGAAGGTGGAAGTCTGGCTGCCCCAGTCGTCATGATGGAACAGGCCGTCCGGCTTGATATACTTGCAGATCTCAGCGGCATAGTCCAGCTCAAACTCCGTGATCATGTCGATGATCTCATGCATCTCGTCGGGGTTGGTGTAGAAATCGACCAGGCAGTTCTGGATCTCCAGCAGGTAGTGGCACTGCTCAAAAACGCCGGGAGCAAAGAAGGGCATAACGAACTGCTCCTTGCGGTCGATCTTCTCGGCCATCTCAATGAAAGGCTCCCACTCTTCGGCGTCATAAACGACGCGGGGGACCTTGACGTAGTCCTTCCAGTGATCGATGTCTTTGATTACGATCTTATCCGGGGTGTGGACAGGGAAGGCGCCGGGGGTGCCGATGGGCCAGGACTTGGTGACGCCCCAGGCGTTGACGACATTGTGCTCGCCATACTTCGGGTTGGGGTTGCGCTTGCCGAAGGGGGAGCCCATGACGATGCCAAAAGCCTCGTACTGGTTGACAAAGCGATCCGGATGGCCGCCATGCATGACCTCAAGCAGGTTTTCGCGTGCAGTTAACATGTTGCATTTCTCCTTAATCGTTCAGCTCTAAAGATGAATCCTTTTTCAGAACAAGATGCTGGTATCAAAATACCAGCATCTTGTCTATGGTCAGTAAGTAAGAATTATTCGGCAGCGCCTCTCGCGTCGATTTCCTTCTGGTACTGCTCGACCTTCTCGCGGGTGATGCGGAAGCCGAAGATCAGCAGGATCACGCCGACAGCGCAGAAGATGGCGGGAACCAGAGCGAAGGGGATGGTCAGCGCCTGCTGGATGTTGGCGGGCATCGCCTGGCCGATCAGAGGCTTCACGTCGGTATCATAGTTGATGCTGACAAGAACGGCACCGATGATAACGCCGCGGAGGAAGATGGCAGCCTTCAGAGGCACGTTCTGCAGACCCATGACCCAGCCGGAAGCATCCTTGCCGTCTTTCCAGGTGGAGTAGACAACGGCGTCAGCGTACAGAGCCGGGGCAGAGGCCAGCGCCATGCCGTAGCAGAAGAACGCCAGGGTGATGAGCACCAGGACAGCGCCGATGCTGCTGTAGAGCAGGTAAATGAGGAACAGGGTGACGGCCATGCCGCAGTAGGAGATGATCATGGTCGTTCTGGAGGAGAGCTTCTGAGCCAGATAACGGCTGACGTAAGCACCGATCATGGCGCCCAGAGCGGTGGTCAGAACGTAGGTGGTCTGGCTGCCGGGGCTGTTCATGGCCTGCACGAAGTAGTAAACAGCGGAAGCCTTGACGACGAAGTTGACGCTCCACTTTGCCAGGTCGGCAATGATGAGGCAGATCAGCTGCGGGTTGGTGAACAGAGCCTTCAGCATCTCGCCGAACTTCATCTTGTTCTTCTTGGTCAGAGCCTTGGTGTTGTCGGTCTCGATGTCCTCATAGCCATCGGTCATCTTGAAGTGAGCGAAGTAGGTGAGAACCATCACGATGCCGAGGATGAAGGCGCAGGCGGCAAACTTGTTCTGCTCGCCCACGACGCCGGCCAGCAGGGTGGCGAAGGGGAGACCGAGGTAAGAGAACGCCAGAGAACCGATGTTGTTCCAGGTGGCGCGGGAGGAAGCCAGGGTGGCCTTCTCGTCCGGGGTCTTGCCGACAACGGCGACCAGGGCGGAGTTGGCGACATAGCCCAGGTTCCAGATGATGTGAGAGACAACAGCCGCGATCACGATCAGAACAGCGGCAAGGCCCTCATTCTGGCTGAAGCGAATGAACTGGCAGGCGAAAATGAAGGGAACGATCCAGGGGGTGACAACCAGCCAGGAACGGTAGCGGCCCCACTTCATAGCCTTGGTGCCGTTGATGATGGCGCCGTAGATCCAGGACAGCACAGCGTCAATGATGGAGAACACGGAGTTGATGGAAGCGGCAACAGGGGCAGAGAAGTTGGCGAGGTTGGTCAGGAAGTTCATGAAGTAGAACGTCTCGACGTTACTCATCAGAACGAAGCCTGCATCACCGACACCAAAGAGGTACTTTAGGGCGTTTGACAGACCCTGGGGCTTTGCTTTTTTGGTTTCCATAGAAATCCTCCTCATAATTTGCTGACAGCGAAATAGTTGGGTACACGCTCGCCGGTACAGCGGTTTCCTTGGATATTCCTGCGATTCCAGCCATTTTCTGAAGGAATGTTCCTGGTCATTCCACAAAAAATGAGGATATTCGAAATAGAATACCCGCGGATGAAATACCTTGCCAATTTGTTCAGTATTTCTATGCTGAAGATACTATTTTGGGTCATTATTGTCAATCTTCTTGCATAGTTTGCCGTAAAAGTCCTATATTTTATCGAAAGCGGCTCTTTACATTCCTCAAATATGAGGATATAATGATTTTGCCATGGAGAGGAGAGATAACTATGCCGAGTGCTCTGTCGGACAGCAGCGCAAGAATGCTGCTGTCGATACAAATGATCGTGGATGTGATGAATGAGCAGCTTTGGGAGTTCTCTCCCCATGTGCAGGGCGACCGCCCGATGTTTCGCGGCTGCCAGTTCTATACCCGGGGGATAGCGCTGCGTGAGGATACATTATATATTATCCCGGAGGGGGAGGGAACGCAGTTTCCCATCCACCGCTATTGCTATGTCACCTCGGAAAACCTCTTCGGCGCGGCGCCGAACATCCATTCGCTGCACCGCCCGCTCCATGAGATCGCCAACCTTGTGCTGTCGGTGTTCCGCATGTACCACGATTTTGAGGTCGCGTTGATCGACATCGTCAGCGGCGGCGGCACATTGACTGACCTGTGCCGGGAGGGGGAGAAGTTTTTCCACAACCCCATGTTTATTCACGACAACATGTTTGCCGTGATCGGTCTGCCGCGGGACATTCAGACCACGACCCAGTTTGAGCACAACGCCAGCAGCGGGCTTTATCACATCCCGCTGTCCATGATCGATGAATTCAAATATGACGAAAATTACCAGGCGACGCTGACCGGGCACAGCGCCGGGATCTGGGGCACCTCGCAAAACCGGTTCCGCAGTCTCTACGTCAATCTGTGGGACAGCGCAAACTATTGCGGGCGCCTTCTGATCAATGAACGTCAGACCGCACTGAAGCCCGGACAGTTAAAGGCGGCGGAATACTTCGCGGACTACGCGATGATGATCATTCGCCGTGATATTCAGACGACGAACCATTATTATCGCAGCTTTGACGACACGCTTCTGGCCCTGGCCATGGGCGGCGACGTGAATGGGGAAGAGCCCCGCACCATGCTGGAGATCATGGGCTGGAAGCCGGATGACCGCTATATCTGCCTGCGCATCCGCAGCCAGGACATGAAACTGGCCGTGAACCCGGTCGGCGTGCTGCGCAGCGTCCTGGCAAAGGAGCTGGACCACTTCACCAGCTTCATTTATGAGCAGCAGCTCTGCATTCTTCTGAATATGACCCTCTCCAGTCTGACGCCCGGGATGATCCACCAGCGTCTGGCACCGCAGATTCGCGACAACTATCTGTGCGGCGGGATCTCCAATCCATTTATCGGCATGGCGATGTTTCCGGCGGCCTTTGCGCAGGCGGAAGCCGCGCTCAGCTATGCCAACGGTCAGCGCAGCAACGCCTGGCTGATCTCCTTTGAGGACTGCGCGCTGGAATACATCGAAAGCAGCGTGCTGAAAACCATGCCGATGGAACTGCTGATCGCGCCCTATCTTTACAAACTGCGCGGAATTGACCGCGACAGGGGAACCGAATACTATCAGACCCTGCGGGCCTGGCTGCTGAACGAGCGCAGCATCCCCAAAACCGCGGAAGCGCTGATCGTTCACCGCACGACGCTGACCTATCGTCTGGAGAAGATGCGGGAGCTGATCCCTATGGATCTTGACGACCCGGAGCTGCGGCTTTACCTGCTGCTGTCCTATCATCTGATGGACCTGCACAACAAGCCGAAAGCGCGCTGAAGCGTTCGTTTTACACCATTTCGCGGTTTTTGCTTGACAAATGAGCGAAATGGTGTATTCTATAGCAGAACGATTGAACAAATGTTCAAATGAAAGAATGAGGTGCGATCCATGCAAGAAGCACTCTGTTCCTGCGGCAACGCCGTGGATCACGCGAAGGGGATCTTGCCCCGGCAGGACGCGATCGAGATCGTTGCGGACATTTTCAAGCTCTGCGGGGACGCGACGCGCGTCGGCATTCTCTGCGCCCTCAGCCGTCACAGACTTTGCGTGTGTGAGCTGGCGGAGGTGCTGTCCATGTCCAGCTCCGCGATCTCGCATCAGCTCCGGCTGCTGAAGCAGACCGGCCTGGTAAAAGCGCGCCGGGCAGGGAAGAGCATGGTCTATTCCATTGCCGACCCGCACATTGAAGAGATATTCTCGCTTGCGCTTACTTATTCCGAGGAGAAACTGAAATGAGCCATCAACACGAAGAAACCCACCTGCACGAACATGAATGCGACGCCCCGGGGCATGCACATCACCACCACGAGGACGGCAGCTGCTGCTGCGAACAGCACGCTAAGGAGTTCCACGGCATCGATAAGCCGATGCTTGTCCGGCTGATCGTCTCCGCCGCGCTCTATGCATCCGCTCTGCTGCTTCCATTGAGCGAGACGGCGGAAATGATCGTACTCATCGCCTCGGCGCTGATCGCCGGCTATGACATTCTCTGGTCGGCGCTGAAAAACCTGGTACACGCAAAGGTGTTTGATGAGTACTTCCTCATGTCCTTTGCGGCAGTGGCGGCATTTGTGATCGGGGAATATGAGGAGGCCGCCGCGGTCTTCGTCCTCTATCGCATCGGCGCGTTCTGCCAGAGCTACGCCATCCGTCACAGCCGCCGCACCATCGCCCATCTGACCGGGGAGGAGAGCCTGGACGACGATAAGGTCAACAACCGCTTCATCGCGCGCTTCGCAAAAATCTATACCCCGGTCATTCTCGTGCTGGCTGTGCTCATCGCCGTGGCGCTCGGCGCGTCGGGCCGTTTCACCTGGCGCGAAGGGATCTACCGCGCGCTGACCTTCCTGGTGCTGGCCTGTCCCTGCGCCATTGTCATTTCCGTGCCGCTGGCCTATTTTGCCGGCATCGGCGCTGCGTCAAAGAAAGGCATCTTCTTCCACGACTCCGTGGCGGTCGACGTTCTGGCGCAGCAGGATGCGCCCTTGCCGCCCCCGACGCAGAAAAGCCAGAACGGCGAAACGGCGTATGTCTATCCGCTTTCCGACCGAACGGGCGAGAGCAGCCGGTTGGTGCTGCGGGAAACGGAAAGCCTGCCTCTGGCGCAGCGCATCGCACGGAAGACCCGCACTGTTGCGCTGGAGAACGTATGGTTCACCATTGTCATCAAGCTGGCGGTGCTGGTGCTCTCCGTTCTGGGAATTTCCGCGCTTTGGTTCGCAGTGTTCGCCGATTCCGGCGTCACCGTTCTTGTTGTTTTGAACTCTTTGCGGGCGTTTCATACCGGAAAAGTTGAATAATCTATAAAAAGCTGCACAAACGTGCAGCTTTCAAGCTGTCGACAAAGTGTCGACAGCTTGAAAAGCAAAAACCGAAACATTGAAAAATGTTCCGGTTTTTGCGAAGATTGGACGTGCAGGGGGACTCCCGTCCCCCCTCACACCCCCCCATGCAAGACGGTTCCTTGGTAAAACAGGGTTTGTCTACAGTCTGAAAGCTGCACGTTTGTGCAGCTTTTATTAATATGTTAATAAGAACGGACGCCAGGGAAGTGGAGGCAGCGTGCGCGTTGATAAGAATAGCTGGACAATGCCCGCCATAACGCGTCATCGCTGTGCGCCGCGACATAGATCTCACTTCCGCGGTTTTGCAAAACGAGCAGACTGTGATAAAAGCCGGAATCATTGCCAAGCTGAATCACGTCGCCGGGCTGCGCGCGTGAAGGCTGGACAAGAACTGCGTAGGGGCCGACGCCCCGGTTGCGCAGCATGAAGTCATAAAAGAACTCCACGGATGTCCAGGCAGGGGCGCGTTGCTGAAGGCTGTAATAGTACCAGCCGGTCTCCGGCGAAGGATTCATTCGCTTGCTGCCGGCAAAGACACACTGGGAGACAAAGTTTGTGCAGTCACCGCCCAAATCACTGAAATCATAGTATTCCGGGTTCCGCGCAAGTGCCCAGTGCTGCGCATAAGCAGCTGCAAGATCCCGATGATAAGGTAGCAGGTTCAACAATCATTCCTCCGATGCGCTCATCTGCAGTATTCTATGCCGCAGTCTGCCGCGGGGGACAGTATGTTGAAAGATTTCCACACAAAACGACATGCGCCCCTATA
This sequence comes from Oscillospiraceae bacterium, assembly GCA_015068365.1. Lineage (GTDB taxonomy): Bacteria > Bacillota > Clostridia > Oscillospirales > Oscillospiraceae > SVKR01. The sequence goes on along the minus strand of SVKR01000153.1, from coordinate 41,588 downwards.
ATTAAACAAAATAAAAATTTTGTTTAATTATAGGGGCGTTTCCAGGTCAGATATCACGTTCTTTGCAGATTTTACGGATGCGCCATAGAAACCAGACGACCACGACAGCCAGTATCACGTATGGAAGCCAAAGCACGTCCGTGTACAAAGTTCCGGATGCGCAGGCATACAATAAAGTCGCGTTTCCTACGGTGACGCACAGATTGCTCCAGCAAAGCAGATCCTTTGTCACGCTGATGACGCGCGGCAGCTTTTCCTTTGAAACCGTCCATGGCAGATTCATATTCCGATAGAATGCTCTCAGCCGCAGCATGACGGAAAACGACGCCGTCATAAACAGCATGACACCCAGCAGAATAAAAAGCGAAGTTTTGCTGCTGTATCCTGTAATTTCGCCGTTTGCCGCAAAATTCGTCGGAATCTTACTCGGCAGCGTCGGATAAACTGTAATCACGTAAACGACTGCCCCGGCGCAAAGCAGCAGGCAGAAGCTGTCCAGGATACGCTGCTTTATCGTTAGGTTTTGCATTTCCGGGCACTTCCCTGTTAGTTAATTAATTGTCAAACTATTCACAGTACCGCGTCCATTGCTTCCCGGACGTTTTTCACCGCGATCAGCTCCAGGCCTGCCGGAGCCTTGATTTCTCCCTTGATCCTTGCGGGAATGACGCATTTGGCAAAGCCAAGGCGGGCAACCTCCGTCAGGCGCTGGTTCATGGCGCTGACGCTGCGGATCTCCCCCGTCAGCCCCACTTCCCCGATGGCTGCGGTGTCCGGCCCGATCACGCGGTTTTTGGCGCTGGAAGCAATGGCCAGCACGGTGGCGAGGTCCGCCGCCGGCTCGTCCAGCTCCAGTCCGCCGATGACGTTGATATAGGCGTCACAGCCGGCCAGATTCAGTCCGCCGCGCTTATCCAGCACGGCAAGAAGCAGCATGGCGCGGTTATAGTCAAAGCCGTTGGCGTTTCTGCGTGCGCCGTTGAAGCCGGAGGACGCGATGAGCGCCTGCACCTCCGCCAGAATGGGACGCGAGCCCTCCATCACGCAGGTAACGCAGGTGCCGGGACAGTTTTTCGGACGGCCGGACAAGAGCATTTCCGAGGGGTTCGGCACCTCGGTCAGACCGGTGTCATCCATTTCAAATACGCCGATCTCATTGGTGGAGCCAAAGCGGTTTTTGGCCGCGCGCAGGATGCGATAGCTCATGGCGTGGTCGCCCTCAAAATACAGGACGCAGTCCACCATGTGCTCCAGCACCTTCGGCCCGGCAATGGCGCCCTCCTTGTTGACGTGGCCCACCACAAAGCAGGTAAAGCCCTGCGTCTTGGCGGACTGCATCAGCGCCATGGTGCAGTCCTTTACCTGGCTGACGCTCCCCGGTCCGCTGGTCAGATCGCCGTTGAACATCGTCTGAATGGAGTCGATGATCACGACGTCGGGTTTGAGCTCTTCAATGTTCTCCAGAACGTGGTCCAGATTTGTCTCCGCCAGAACATAAAGCTCCTCCTGCTCCACACCGAGGCGCTGGGCGCGCATTTTCAGTTGACGGGCGCTTTCCTCGCCCGTCACATACAGCACCGTCTGGTCCCGAAGGTTGCCGCAAATTTGCAGCAGCAGCGTGGATTTGCCGATGCCGGGCGCACCGCCCACCAGCACCAGCGACCCGATCACCGCACCGCCGCCCAGCACGCGGTCCAGCTCGCCCATTCCGGTGGAAAAGCGGATCTCTGTCTGCGTGTCCAGCTCGGTGATGCGGTGGGGGCGGTTGCGCAGTGCGGCGGCGCCGGCCTTCACCGCCCCGGCCTTGCTCTTCGTCTGACTTGCGGAAGGGGCCTCTGTCAGTGTGTTCCACTGGCCGCAGGCCGGACACTGGCCGAACCACTTCCCTGTTTCGTTGCCGCATTCGGTGCAGTAATAGATGGTTTTCTCTTTCATAGTGCATTCCTCCGGGGAGTGACGTCATTGCTTTTGTGAATCGCCGGACGGCGGGATGAATTGCCGGTATGAAGCAAGCAGGATCGCGGCGACGCGGGTTTGATAGTCGCCTGCGGCAAGCTTCTGCGCCTCGGCCGGATTCGACAGAAAGCCGCATTCGACCAGAACCGCAGGACAGCTTGCCTGCTTCATGAGGAAAATCGAATCGGAGGCCTGCACCGGCACACGCCTGCTGTCCGGACAGAGCCAGCGCAGCAGATTGTCGTGCGCGATAACGCCGAAGTCCTGTGAACCCTCCGCCGCTCCATACAGCACCTGTGTGCCGCTTGGTCTGGGGTCCGGATAGAAGTTTTGATGGATGCTGAGAAACACCGGGTTTTGCTGCCGGGCAAGCAGTTCGGCCCGTTGCTGCTGGTCCCAGACCTTTTTGGCGCGGATGCTCTCCGTTTCCGGCGGATAAGGCAGCTCCTGCGTGCTGCGCGTCATGAGGCAGGAAACGCCGAAAACGCGGCAGAGATCCCGCAGGCGCAGGGCGATCGCCAGATTGATGCTGCTTTCCGTGGTGCCGTCTGCCGTCACGGCGCCGCCGTCCAGCCCGCCGTGACCGGGATCGATGACCAGGGTGGGCGCGCAGGGCTCCATCGCCGCGGCCGGGACGGCACGCCGGGCACTGTTTGATAGTATTATCGCAGTCACTGCCGCAAAAAGCAAGGCAATCATTGCGATCGCCCCCCGGTTTTTTCGCAGAACGCTCACAGCAGAATGCAAATCAGACCGCCGCTTCCCTCGTTGATGATGCGCTGGATGGTCGTGCGCAGCTTGCCCTGGGCGTCATCCGGCATGGCACGGATCTTGTTGCTCAGGCCCTCGGCTGCAATGTCGTTGAGGGGCTTGCCGAAAATGTTGGATTCCCAGATGCGGTTGATATCGCCGTCATAGCCCTCCAGCAGGAAGTTGATCACCTCCTCCGAGGCTTTTTCCCCGCCGATGGCGGGCGAGACCTCGGTTTCGATGTTGGCCTGGATCATGTGGATGGAAGGTGCGCTGGCTTTCAGCCGGACGCCGTAGCGCCCGCCCTGGCGTACGATCTGCGGCTCTTCCAGCAGCATCTCCTCCATGGTGGGCATTACGATGCCGTAGCCGGTCCGGCGCACGCTTTCCAGGGCTTCGTGTACGCGCTCGTATTCCTCCTTCAGACCGCTGACCGAGCGGAGCAGCAGCATCAGTTCCCTGTCATTTTGGATCGGGAAACCGGACTGCTTGCTGATAATGTCATAGTACATCCGTTTCGGCAGCGCGATTTTGACATTGACAGTACCGGTAGCCAGATCGGTGTCGGAAACATCTACCGCTTCGATCATCTCATTCTCCCGCAGCGCTGCCGCCATTTCGCCGATGTCGGCAAGGCGCCGGGCGCCCTCCGCGGCAGATTGCAGCGTGGAAAACAGCGCTGCGCGCTCCTCGCTGTCCTCCCCCAGTGCCTCGGACCAGGCGGGAAGAAACATGCGGAACTGTGTGACCGGAAATTCCCGCAGCAGCGCGTTGAGCACCGCCTGCACGCCGCCCTCGTCCAGCTCCAGGCAGTTCAGCGCCAGGCAGAGCGTGTGGTACTTTTCGCCGATCTCCGCTGCCAGCGCCTGCGCCGCCTCCCCTGCCGGATCCGTAGAATTGAGCAGGATGACAAAGGGCTTTCCGACCTGCTGGAGTTCCCGTGCCGCGCGCTCTTCCGCCAGGACATAGTCCTCTCGCGCGATGCCGCAGATGCTGCCGTCCGTCGTCACAAGAATGCCGATGGTGGAGTGCTCGGTGATGACACGATAGGTCCCCTCCTCCGCCGCCTGGGACATGGGGATGGCCTCGTCAAACCATGGGGTCATGACCATGCGCTCTGCCCCGTCCTCCATACTGCCGACAGCGCCAGGAACCAGATAGCCGACACAGTCAACCATCCGCACGGCGCAGGATACGCCGTTGTCCAGCGTGATGCAGGCCGCATTCTCCGGGACGAATTTCGGCTCCGCGGTCGTGATGGTCTTGCCGGAGCCGCTTTGGGGCAGCTCATCCCTCGCCCGTTCCAGCGCATAGGGGTCCTGCATGGCCGGGAGCACCATTGTCTCCATGAACCGCTTGATAAAGGTGGATTTCCCGGTGCGCACCGGGCCGACAACGCCGATGTAGAATTTGCCGCCGCAGCGCGCGGCGATCTGCTGATAAACCGAGCTTTCAATCATATTGCTTCACTCTCCGTTTTCGCTGATTTACGATGTTTGTACAAGAATATGACCGTTAGCCCTGCTTTATGAAAGCAAAACACCGCCGGACGCATCTCGCGTCCGGCGGTCTTGGCAATTAACATATCAATAGAAGCAGACCGTCTGCTTGTGCACGCCTGAGATCTTCACAGTCAGCGCCGGGTCGATCTCCAGCAGAAGCTGCCTCAGACGGGGCACAACGACGTTTTCTGTGCAGAAATGATCCGCGTCAATGAGGTTCAGCCCGAAATCTCGGGCGTCTAAAAAGTGGTCATATTTCAGATCGGCTGTCACATAGGTGTCGCAGCCGGCTTCCACCGCCTTGCGCATGTCGCTGCCGCCGGCACCGCCGCAGCATGCGATGCGCTGCACCTGCCTGCCGCCGGACACATAGCGCAGCGCGGAGACGTGCAGCCGCTGCTTTGTCCTGGCCAGAAAGTCGTCAAAATCCACCGGCGCGGGGAGTTCGCCGATGCGGCTGATGCCGAAGGGTGTCCCGTCCGGATGGGTGCCGTGGGGTGAGAGCAATCCGGTGACGCGCGCGCCCAGCGCCGCCATCAGACAATCGTTGACGCCGCCCTCTGCAGCGTCCAGGTTCGTATGCATGCAGATGCCGGACAGGCCGTTTTGGATCATGCGGATTATCTTCCGGCCCTTGATGTCGTCGTCCGTCACACGCTTCATCGGCTCAAAAATCAGCGGATGATGCGACACGATGAGCTGTGCGCCGCAGGCAATGGCCTCTTCGATCACGGCGTCGGTAATGTCCAGGGCGACGACGGCGGAGGTGACCTCCATTCCGCAAAAGCCGGCCAGCATTCCCACATTGTCAAAATCCAGCTTCATATAACCGGGGATCTTCTCAAAAAGCCTGTCCTGTATTTCCTTTACACTTGCCATGTCTCAACCTCCCGATGGATCTCCTCCAGGGCCGCAAGCTGCTCTCGCAGCGCTGCGATGCCCGCCTCATCCTGCGTTGCCGCCTTCTGCAAGCCGTTCAGACGCTTTCTGCATCGCTTGATCTGATCCTCCAGAAAGGGCTTCAAAAGCGGGTCGCGCCGCGCCAGAAGCGCGCTGTCCACGCCGCGCCAGGGCGGCATCTCCCCTCTCTCCACATCCCAGACCATGTAGATGTGCCCGGTATCGTGCACGAGCGCGGCATCCCGTATGGTGAAGCCTGCACCGGCAAGCCAGGCGCGCAGCTCATCCTGCTTTGTCTGCGGCTGCAATATCAGATTCTTTTCCTTTGTCCACGGCGCTGCCGATAAAATGCCGATCATTGTCTCGCCGCCCATACCGGCCAGAATCACCGTGTCGCAGTCAGACGGCCTGCAAAGGGAGAGCCCGTCGCACTCCAGCAGCGTCAGCCGGTCAGATACGCCGTATTTTTCCGCATCAGACCGGGCGCGGTGCAGCGGGCCGGGGCGGATGTCCGTCGCGATCGCGCGCGCCGCCGGGTCCTTCAGCAACAGATCGATCGGGATGTAGGCGTGGTCTGTGCCCACGTCGATAATGCGATCGCCGTGCGGAATGAAATCCGCGATCCGCTGCAAGCGGCTGGATAGCTGCACGTTTGTCACCTCCGTGAGAAAATGGCGGGGCCGTCAAAGCGAATGCTCGCTTCAAGTGCCCCGCCAAATCATGCTCTGATGAGCGGTTTAGCCCTGCTGTGCGATAAATGCGTTCAGGCGGTTCAGAAACGGCTCCACCTCAACGCCGTGGGCGTTGCAGGCTTCTTCCACGTTCTCGCCCGTAGCAAACGCGCAGCCCAGGCAATGCATCCCGATCTCAAGGAACATCGGCGCAGTGTCAGGTGCGTTCATGAGGATATCGGAAATGACGGTGTCTTTTGTGATTTCAAACATTTGCGTGACCTCCATTTCTAGTTGCACTATTATTATATCTATTATTCCTTAAAAATCAACAGAAAAATCCGAACAAAAAAGCATCGGCGCACCTTGTGCGCCGACGCCTTCTTTGCTATTGGAGCATTACTCCGCGGCCTTCATCTTTGCAAAGCAATCGCTGCAGTACACAGGGCGATCGTCTCTGGGCTGGAAGGGCACACGGGCCTCGCCGCCGCAGGCAGCGCAGGTGGCAGTGAAGAACTCACGAGGACCACGGGCAGCGTTCTTGCGGGCATCGCGGCAGGCCTTGCAGCGCTGGGGCTCATTCTGGAAGCCGCGCTCTGCGTAGAACTCCTGCTCGCCGGCGGTGAATACGAACTCATTGCCGCACTCTTTGCAAACTAAGGTCTTGTCTTCGTACATTTTGAATCCTCTCTTTGAATCTTGCCTTTGGGGCTGTAATATTTGCGCCAGCTGATCCTGTCAGCTGAGGTCGCCGGGTGTGGGGTGAAGCCGCGCCATCTTTCTGCGGATGCGCTGGATGGCGTTGTCGATGGATTTTTCAGACCGGTCAGTGCGCTGCGCGATCTCCGCGTAGGAAAGGCCATCGAGATAGTCTGTCAGGATCCGGGCTTCCAATGGGGATAGAATATGGGAATTCGCTGCGATGAAATCATCTGCCCAGGTTTTTTCGATCACAAGTTCTTCTGCGCTGGGGGCAGACGCGCGCTCCAGAATCTGCTGCGCTTCACCGGATTGGAGTTGTTCCAAAGACAAGCCGTCATTCAGCGGAGCGTGTTTGCGCCGGGAGGCGCTGCGGGCAGCGCTGATGACTCTGTGCCGGATACAAAGCTCTGCAAAAGAGCGGAATGAGGAACCACCGTCGGGATCGTATTCACGGATCGCGGAGAGAAGGCCGATCATTCCCTCCTGCAAAAGGTCTTCACTGTCGCCGCCGGCGAGAAAATACGGGCGGATGCAGGCTTCCACAAGGCGCCGGTAACGCAGCACCAGCGCGTTTTCAGCGGCAGTGTCGCCGCCGAGGCAGCGCGCTTGCAGTTGCAGATCAGATAAAGCAGGATAATCGGGCAACCATAGCTCCCCTCTCATGAAACAAAATTATTATAAGCGCAGGAAATAAAAATGTCAAGGATTGGACAAAAATTATTATTCTTGGGCATTTTGTACTGCGGAGTACGGCTCTTTTACAGCTCCAGCTGGCTTTGGCCGTTGAACGGAATGCCCAGATGCTCATAGGCCTTCATCGTCACGCAGCGCCCGCGCGGTGTCCTCGTCAAAAAGCCCTGCTGCAAAAGATAAGGCTCGTACACGTCTTCCAGCGTGATGGCCTCTTCATTGATGGTGGCTGCCAGGGTTTCCAGGCCGACCGGGCCGCCGTTATAAAACTCGATGATGCTGCGCAGCATACGGCGGTCCAGCGCGTCCAGGCCGAGATAGTCCACCTCCAGCCGGGTCAGCGCCGCATCCGCCACGGGTTTGGTGATCACGCCGTCTGCGCGCACCTGGGCAAAATCGCGGACGCGGCGCAGCATGCGGTTGGCGATTCGGGGAGTCCCCCTGCTGCGCCCGGCGATCTCCCGCGCGCCGTCCGGCTCAATGTCGATGCCGAGGATCCCGGCGGAGCGCATGATGATGCGCTGCAGCTCCTCCGGGGTGTAAAGCTCCAGACGCAGCGTAACGCCGAAGCGGTCGCGCAGCGGAGCGGTCAGCTGGCCGGAGCGCGTGGTGGCGCCGATGAGCGTAAAGCGCGGCAGGTCCAGACGAATCGAGTTGGCGGAGGGGCCTTTGCCCAGGATGATGTCGATGGCGTAATCCTCCATCGCGGGATAGAGGATCTCCTCCACCTGCCGGTTGAGGCGGTGGATCTCGTCGACGAAGAGGATGTCGTTTTCCTGCAGATTCGTCAGCAGCGCCGCCAGATCTCCGGCTTTTTCGATGGCCGGGCCGGAGGTGATGCGCATGTTGACGCCCATCTCGTTTGCGATAACGGAAGCCAGCGTCGTTTTGCCGAGGCCCGGTGGGCCGTAGAGCAGCACATGGTCCAGCGGCTCATTGCGAAGCTTTGCCGCTTCGATAAACACGCGCAGGTTTTCCTTGGCCTTTTCCTGGCCGGCATATTCGTTCAGATAGCGCGGGCGCAGGGAAATTTCGTTGCTGTCCTCGGGCAGAATGGTGGTTGAGGTGATGACCTGGTCAAAATTGTCGTCGGAAAAATTGATGCTCATGCCCTGTCCCCTCTCACTTCATCATCTGCTTCAAGGCGGCCTTGATGATCTGCTCCAGCGTAAGCGATTCCACGTCAACGCCCTTTAAGGCGGCGTTGATCTCCGGCGTGCTGTAACCCAGCACGGCAAGCGCAGCAGCGGCGTCGCCCAGCTTGCTGCGGTCGCTGACGATCGGCGCGGTAAATACGCCGGGATCGCTGAAGGAGACCGACTGCGTCTCCTTCGCCATTTTGTCCTTCAGCTCCAGGATCACGCGCTGGGCGATCTTTTTTCCGATGCCCGGCGCGGCCATGATGGACTTTTCGTTGCCCGAAACAATGTTCATAATGAGGCTCTCCGGCGTGTTGACCGAAAGGATGCTCAGCGCGGCCTTGGGGCCGACGCCGGAGACGCCCAGAAGCATCTCAAAGCAGCGCTTCTCGCTCTCGCCCGAAAAACCGTAGATTTCAAATGTATCCTCACGGATGTGGACGTAGGTAAACAGCTTGGCCTTCTCCCCCTGCTTCAGCTGGCTGAGGGTATAGGAAGACGTGTTGATCTCAAAGCCCACGCCGCCGCAGTCGATGACAGCGAGATTCGGCAGCAAAAGCGCGGCGGTGCCGCTTATATAGTGGAACATACGTCGTTTCCTCCGGTTTTCGAGAGTAGAGATGTGGCGCTGCGGGCGTGACAGATGGCCATGGCCAGCGCGTCTGACGCGTCGTCCGGCTTTGCCGGGGCGGGCAGGTGCAAAATGCGCTGTACCATGTCGATGACCTGCCGCTTTTCTGCCCGGCCGTAGCCTACGACAGACTGCTTAACCTGCAAAGGCGTGTACTCATACACAGGGATCTGGTGCCGATATGCCGCCAGCAGGATGACGCCGCGGCCATGGGCGACGGCGATGCCGGTGGTGATGTTCGTGTTAAAGAAAAGCTCCTCAATGCTGATTACTTCCGGCTGGAAAGCCGCAAAAAGCTCCTCCAGATCGGAGTAGATCTGGTCCAGCCGCGAAGAGAGCGAGGTGTGCGCCGGGGTGCTGATGACACCGCAGGAGACATACTTCTGTGCGCCGCGCGCAGCGTCGATCACGCCGAAGCCGACGGTGGCGATGCCGGGGTCAATTCCGAGAATCCGCAAGATGCGACCCTCCATTTTTAAGTCTTACCGTATCATAGCACATTCCTCTGAAAAAGCGCAAGCCCCGCCGCAAAGGCGGCGGGGCGGAAATTGCGGGATTATGCCCTGGGGTGGGCTTTGTTGTAGACATCCTTCAGCTGCTTTTTCACGAGCTGGGAATAGATCTGGGTGGAGCTGATGTCTGCATGGCCAAGCATCTCCTGGATCGAGCGCAGATCAGCGCCGTTTTCCAGCAGATGGGCGGCAAAGGAATGGCGCAGGGTGTGGGGTGTGATGTCCTTCTCGATCCCCGCCTTTGCCTGGTAGGATTTGATCAGCTTCCAGAAGCCCTGACGGGACATGCGCTCGCCGCTGACGTTGACAAACAGGGCCTTCTCCTCCGGCGAGGCGATCATACGGGGACGGATGAACTCCACATACTCGCTCAGCGCTTTGATGGCCGTGTTGTAAAGCGGTATGGCCCGGTCATGGTCCCTGCCGTGGCAGGTGATGATGCCGGCAGAGAGGTTCAGGTCATAGATATCCAGGTTGATGAGCTCACTGACGCGGATGCCCGTGGCATACAGCAGCTCCAGCATTGCCCGGTCACGATAGCCCTTGGCATCCACGCACTCCGGCTGCTCCAGCAAGAGCTCCACTTCCTTGCTGGTGAGGATCTGGGGCAGCTTCTGGGCGGTCTTGTCCGGAACCAGGACCAGACTGGGATTTTCGGAAACAATGCCGTTTTCCTGCAAAAAGGCATAAAAACTTTTGATGGAAGCAATGGCGCGGGAAACGGTGGCGATGGACTTCCCCGCCGCTTTCAGCGACGCGACATAGGCGCTGAGATCCGCTTCCGTGGCGGCATCAAATCCATGGTCGGTGTGACCGGACAGATAAGCGCCAAGCTGGCGGATGTCTCTGAGATATGAACTCAGGGTGTTGGCAGAGGCGTTCTTTTCATTTTTCAGATAGGCCTCATACTTGGAAAGGCATGCAGCATCCTTCATCTCATATCTCCTTTCTGAAAGAATACCGCGTTGCGGAAAAGCGGTCTCAGAGAACCGACGTCACCAGCAGCGGGAGTAAAAAGCGGGAATAAAGCGCCTGGACCAGGCAGAGCAGCAGCACGATCAGAACGTGCTTTGGCACATCGCCGCCGCGCCCGGAAATGCGGCGCTCCCCTCTCGTGAGAAAGCGCAGCAAAAGCAGAGAAAGCGCAGCGCCGTCTTCCGATGCGACAAGAAATGCAGGCAGACCGAGCAGAGCGGGAATGCCAAACGAGAAAAAAGCCAGCAGCAGGCCGCGAAAAGCCTCCGCGTGAAAAGCGGCCGCCACACTGCAGCCGAGTAGAAACCCGCGAAGCGCGGATAAGACGGGCAGAACAAATACGCCGGCAAAGGATGTGGAAAACAAAAGCGCCAGCAGAACAAATCGAAGCGCGTGCAGCAGCGCGGCGAAGAAATCACCGGACAGCGCGCCGCTGTTGAAGGAATCCAGAAACGGAGCCGTTTCCGAAGAAAACAGCCCGATAAAGCTGCCGGAAACCAGACAGAGCAGCAGCGGCAGGGCAAGCAAAGGAAACGGGGACGCGCTTGAGCGCAAACCAAGATGCATCAAGCGCGCGGAAGAATCTCCCGCAGAAGGGAAAAAACGAACCATATAAATGTGCCCTCTTGTCAGAAAATAATAGCACAATTTACATAATTTCAGTAATGCAACTATAACTCAAATCAATTTGCGAATCAAGTGATTTGACAAAAGTCTTTGATTTTTGGTAATTATGCCAAAATATTATGTAAATTGCATTATGTAAACCGCGCAACAAACGCCTGCATCGTGGCGCCGGAATATGCCCGTATTTCAAGCGTCATTCCCGACATATAGTTTTGCTTTTCGAAGCGCGCAACTATATGTTGAGATTAGAATCAATATTATGTCAACTATCGTATTTGATTACGCTTTGTATTATCGGATTCCTCTCCGTTTTCTTCGGCGATTCCTTTGACCGATCGTTCCGGCAAAAGCACCAAAAAGCAAAATCACCAGGTCGATCACCAAAGACAAAAATCCGGCTGCCCCATCCGACAGGATCAAGCTTGCCCCCAGAATCAGCAGCAAGACGCTTTGCGCCAGAAGCCCATGCAGCGCTCTCCCCTTTTCGGCTCCCTTTCCTGCCAGGACTCCGCATACGATTGCGCTGAGCAGCAGGCACACCTTTACTGTGATCATCCGCGCATCCATGATCGCGGTATGGCGATCGCTGAAAATGGCCGCTGCAAACAGCAGCAGCAGATACAGCGCGCCGCCGCCCAGTCCGCACAGAAGATCGCGTACGCAGGTCTTTCCCGTGATAGCGCCTTCCCTGTTTCCCAATGGCTCCACACTCCTTTCCGTTTGCGGGGATGAAAAAAACTCCCCGGATAAGCCGTTAACAGCTTATTCGGGGAGATGCTTCCTTTATCACAGCTTCGCGTTATTTGCTCTGCTGGTCGCCGCCCTTATCGATGGAGTTGGTGGAAATGGCCCATTTTGTGACCTGGATGCGGACGCGGTCCTCGCCGGTCTCAAAGGTGATGAGATCGCCGCTGACGTCCACGATCTTGCCGACCATGCCGCCGATGGTGGTGATCTTGTCGCCGACGGAAAGATTCTTGCGCATTTCCTCGGCCGCTTTCTTCTTCTTGTTCTCCGGACGGATGAGCATGAAGTAGAACACAGCGATCATAACGACCAGAATGATGATGCCGCTGTAGCTGCTGGCGCCGCCGGCCGCAGAAGCGTCGCCCGTAGCGGCGCAGCCGGACAGCAGCAGGCATGCGCCCAGTGCCAGGGTGAGGATCAGAGACAGCTTATGCAAAGTCTTTTTCATGAAGTAGTACCCTCCTAAATCAGTAACATTGACAGTATAGCCTTTGATTCCGGGAATTGCAAGCATTTTCTTGGGCTTCAGATGCGGCGGGACAGCGTCTCGCTGTATGCGCTGCGGAACGCAGCGAAGCACCCGTGATCCAGCGCCTCGCGGATGCGGCGCATCAGCTCATTATAGAAATACAGATTGTGCATCACCATCAGCCGCAGCGCCAGAGGTTCCTGGGCCTTGAGCAGATGGCGGAGATATCCCTTGGAGTAGCGGCGGCATACCGGACAGTCGCAGGACGGGTCGATGGGGCTTTCGTCCGCTTCGTATTTCCGGTTGTTGAGGTTGATGACACCGTCCCAGGTAAAGAGATGTCCATGCCGTCCGTTGCGGGAAGGCATCACGCAGTCAAAGAAGTCCACGCCCCGGGCGACGCTTTCGATGATGTTGCTCGGCGTGCCGACGCCCATGAGGTAGCGGGGCTTGTCCTTCGGCATGTGCTCCTCCACCGCCTCGATGGTGTCATACATCTCCTGGTGTGTCTCCCCCACCGCCAGCCCGCCGATGGCATAGCCGGGCAGATCCAGCGCGGCGATCTCCTGCATGTGCGCGATCCGCAGGTCGTGGAACACCGCGCCCTGGTTGATGCCCCAGAGCACCTGGCCGGGGTTCACGGCGTCGGGTTCGGAATTGTATTCCGCCAGCGCCGTCTTGCATCGCACCAGCCAGCGGGTCGTGCGCTCGCAGGAGCGCTTGACATAGTCATAGGGCGACGGGATCTTCACGCACTCGTCAAAGGCCATCGCGATGTCCGAACCCAGATTGGACTGGATGCGCATGCTCTCCTCCGGTCCCATGAAAATGTTTGCGCCGTCCACGTGGGAATGGAAGGACACGCCCTCCTCCTTGATTTTGCGCAACTCCGCCAGGGAAAAAACCTGGAATCCGCCGCTGTCGGTCAGAACGGGCCCGGACCAGGTCATGAACTTGTGCAGCCCGCCCATCTGCCGGATCAGACGGTCGCCGGGCCGGACGTGGAGATGATAGGTATTGCAAAGCTCCACCTGCGTACCGATCTGCTCCAGATCCTCTGCGCCCAGCGCGCCCTTGATGGCGGCCTGGGTGCCGACATTCATAAACACCGGGGTCTGGATCAGTCCGTGGGGCGTTTCATAGACGCCGCGGCGCGCACGGCCCTCCTGTTGAATCAATTGAAACATGGGTTACCTCAATAAATAAACATGGCATCGCCGAAGCTGAAGAAGCGATAGCGCTCCTTCACGGCGAGGGCATAGGCGTTCAAAATGTGTTCTCTTCCGGCAAGCGCCGAAACCAGCATGATCAGCGTGCTCTCCGGCAGATGGAAGTTGGTCACCAGCGCGTCCACGCAGCGGAACGTGTAGCCGGGGTAAATGAAAATATTGGTCCAGCCGCTGTGGGCATCCAGCGTGCCGTCGGCGTTGGCAAAGCTCTCCAGCGTGCGGCAGGACGTTGTGCCCACAGAGACGACGCGGCCGCCGGCGCGTTTTGTCTCGGTGACGATGCGGGCGGTCTCCTCCGGCACGATGCAGAATTCAGAGTGCATTTCATGGTCAAGGATGTCCTCTTCCTTGACCGGGCGGAACGTGCCGAGACCGACGTGCAGCGTCACATAGCAGATCCTGACCCCCATCGCTTCGATCCGCGTCAGAAGCTCCCTGGTAAAGTGCAGTCCGGCCGTGGGGGCGGCGGCGGAGCCGGGTGCGCGGGAATAAACCGTCTGATAGCGCTCGGAATCCGCGAGCTTTTCCTTGATATACGGCGGCAGGGGCATCTCGCCCAGGCGCTCCAGCACCTCAAGGAAAATGCCATCGTATGCAAACCGGACCAGACGCTTCCCGTCGGACAGCTCCTCGAGCACAGTTGCGGTCATGTCGCCGTCGCCGAACACCACCTGCGCGCCCGGGCGCAGCTTTTTTCCGGGCCGCACCAGGCATTCCCAGCGATTTTCACCCCGGTCGGTCAGCAGCAGCACCTCGCTCACCCCGCCGCCGGGCACACGGTGGCCGATCAGCCGCGCGGGCAAAACACGGGAATCATTCAGCACCAGGCAGTCGCCCGGGCGCAGCAATTCCGGCAGCTGATAGAAATGGCGGTGCTGCGTCTGCCCCGTCCGCCTGTCCAGGCAGAGCAGCCGCGACGCGTCCCGCTGCTGCAAAGGCGTCTGCGCGATCAGTTCCTGGGGAAGATCAAACCAAAAATCCGAAGTTTTCATTCCGTCACGCCGTAACTGAGCCCGACTCCCGTATAATAAAAGCCGAGGATGAAACGGTAATCCTTTTCGTAGTATTTTGCCATGGCGTAGGCGCCCCACTGGCTCAGGCCCATATTGTGCCCGAAGCCGCCGCCGGTGAAAACAAAATTCCCGGCGGAATCCTGCGTGATCTCATAGTGAATGCTTTTCAGCCCCATCGTCGTGCGGCAGCGGTCACGCAGCAAGGTCGCCGTCTCGCCGCCGGTGCTGACAAACTCCAGCTTGATGACGTTGCCGACGTGGGAATAGGTTGGCGTCACGCGCTGGATGGGTCCAAGCCCGACTTTGCTTCCCAGCTGGGCCGGCGTCATGGTGACCTTCCACTCGGAATAGGGGTTTTCCTGCGCCGCCGCGGCTTCATAGGGATCGATGACGCCGATCAGATAGCTGAGGGCGTTGCCGTATACATTCTCCCCGTCCTCTGTGGCGCCGCCGTCAGAAGCGGAATAAACTGCGTCGATCAGTGCGTTGTCGTTCGTCAGATACTGGTTCTCCGTCTCCAGCACAGCGCGGGTGATGTTCTCGCCCACGCCGCGTATGCCGCGGTAGACCTGGCAGTATGTATCCGCCGTCAAGTCAAAGCCGCAGGCGTAGTGATAGACGCTGCTGCGCACCATCCGCTGCGCATAGGTCCGTGCGCAGACGGCCTGCGCCTTCAGCGCCTCCACCGGCCAGCTCTCCGTCATCTCGGAGGCACATACGCCCATGACGTAGTGCTCCATGTCGACCCGGTTCACCACCGTCAGACGCAGATCGGCCAGCGCGGCGAAGCCGAACTCACCGTAATAACGGTTCCCGGCGCAGCTTGTCAGCGGCAGCGATGCAAAGGGCTCCGGCCGGACGATCAAATACCGGGACTTGTCCGTGCTGTCCATTCCGCCGATCAGTTCTTCCCCGGCAGCGCCCGTCACATAAACGCCGCGATCCGCCCCTGGACGGACCACGATGCGGTTTTCATCCGTCTGCGCAAGGTAAACGAACGCATCCCCATCATAGTATCCGATGCTGAAGCCGGCTCCGTCCGTGTTTTCCAGCACGGAGGATTCCACGCCGCTGTCCCTGGCCTCGGAATAGCTGTAGAATAGCCCGACGCGGATGACGTTGTCCGCGATGGAAATCGTGCCGTCGTCGTACCGCAGTCCCCCGCCGCCGCCGGATGTGGCGCTGCCGAGAAGTTGCAGCCCGCCGGCGCTGAGCGCGTAAACCTGGTCGGACATGAGCGGGGCCGCTTCCCCGCCGCCGATGGCGTAGACCCCCTCAAAAAAGCGCGGGAGAACGCTGCCGTCGGCATTGACATAGTAATCGCTGTCAGCGAAGGCGGCGGCAGACAGTGAGAACAGCGCCACGGCAAAGACGGCTATAAAAATGAAGTACTTTGTCCTGCTTTTCATAAAACCAACCAATTGACAATCAACTTTCGCATGCTATAATGGTAAACTAATAATGTATCGAACCTGTAAGCAATCCCCACATGGGCACACTTTTTCTCAAGTATATCCCAGTTCAATTCCAGAAGCAAGAAATTTGTCGCAGGAACGATTTGGAATCAAAATTCATAAGATATACAGGACGTTTGTCGGAAAGGAAGCGCTATGGAAAAGTACAACGTAGGTGTCATCGGCGGAACCGGGATGGTCGGACAGCGGTTCATCTCCCTCATCGAGCATCACCCCTGGTTTGAATTGAAGGTCATCGCTGCCAGCGCGAACAGCGCGGGCAAGACCTATGAGCAGGCCGCCCGGGCCAGATGGGCCATTGAGACCCCCTTCCCCGAGAAGTATAAGGACATCGTTGTGAAAGACGCGACGGCAGACTGCGAGGAGATCGCCGCCAGCGTGGATTTTGTCTTCTGCGCCGTGGATATGAAGAAGGAAGAGATCCTGGCCCTGGAAGAGCGCTATGCCAAGCTGGAGTGCCCTGTCATTTCCAACAACAGCGCCAACCGCTGGACGCCGGACGTGCCCATGGTGATCCCCGAGGTCAACCCGGAGCACATCGCCGTCATTGACGCGCAGAGAAAGCGCCTCGGCACCAAGCGCGGCTTCATCGCCGTCAAGTCCAACTGCTCCATCATGAGCTATGTCCCCGCCCTGACCCCGCTGCGCGAGTTCGGCATCCAGGATGTCCTCGTCTGCACCTATCAGGCAATCTCCGGCGCCGGCAAGACCTTTGAGACCTGGCCGGAGATGGTGGACAACGTGATCCCCTACATTGGCGGCGAGGAAGAAAAGAGCGAGCGTGAGCCGCTGAAGGTCTGGGGCACCGTCGCCGACGGCGTCATCAAGACGGCGCCCGGCCCGCACTTCACCGCGCAGTGCATCCGCGTTCCCGTCAGCAACGGCCACCTGGCCTGCGTCTTTGTCCGCTTTGCGAACAAGCCGACGAAGGAGCAGATCCTGGAGCGCTGGCAGAACTATTCCGGCGGCACAAAGGGCCTCGACCTTCCCTCTGCGCCCAAGCAGTTCCTCCATTACTTCACGGAGGACAACCGGCCCCAGACCAAGCTGGACCGCGGTCTGGAGGGCGGCATGGCGGTCTCTACCGGCCGTCTGCGCGAGGACAGCCAGTACGACTGGAAGTTTGTCGGACTGAGCCACAACACCCTGCTCGGCGCGGCCGGCGGCGGCGTTGAGCTGGCCGAGCTGCTGTGCGCCAAGGGCTACATCGACCACAAATGAGAAACAGAAAGCATCCGTGCCGAAATGGTACGGATGCTTTTCTATACCGCATCAAATTGATATTGGAGGCTATATCATTGAAGCAGCCCATATTCAAAGGCTCCTGTACGGCGATGATCACGCCATTTACCGATGATGGGATCGACTTTGAACGAATGGGAAAGCTCCTGGATTTCCAGGCGGAAAACGGCACGGCTGCCGTGGTGATCGCCGGAACCACCGGCGAGGCGGCGACGCTGAAAAGCGGAGAATACGAAGCGCTGATTGCCTTCTGTGTCCGTCACATTGCCGGCAGGATGAAAACTATCGCGGGCATCGGCGGGAACGACACGCAGCGCTGCCTGGAAAAGGCCCGCTTTGCCGCCGGCGCCGGAGCCGACGCGGTGCTGATGACGCCGCCATACTATAACAAGACCTCCCCTGCCGGGCTGATCGCCCACTTTCAGCATGTGGCGGACGGCGCGCAGATCCCTCTGGTCCTTTACAATGTCCCCGGCCGGACGGCCATCGGACTTACGGCGCCCGCCTATCTGGAGCTGGCGAAGCATCCGAACATCAACGGCGTGAAGGAGGCCTCGGGTGACTTTTCGCTCATCGCGCGGATCCTCGCCGAGTGCGGGGACGACTTATCCGTCTGGAGCGGGAATGACGACCACACCCTCGGCATGATGGCGATGGGGGCGCAGGGCGTGGTGTCCGTGGCGTCCAACCTTGTCCCCGACAAGGTATCTGAGCTGTGCAGGCTGTGCCTCGCGGGCGATTTCGGGCGCGCCCGGGCGCTTTTTTGCCGCTGCGAAGGGCTCTTTCGCACGCTGTTTCTGGAGACGAACCCCATCCCGGTCAAGGCGGCTATGGCGATGCGCGGCCTGGACAGCGGGCAGTTGCGCCTGCCGCTGACGGCGCTCAGCCGCGCCAATGAAGCGCCGCTGCGCGCTGCGCTGGATTCGCTGCGCTGAGTACAATTGCGGCATACATAAGCGCACCCGGCACAGCATAAGCTTGTCAGGGTGATGTGAAATGAATCAAAAGCAAAAAACGGCCGCGGCCTATGCGGTTTCGATCCTCCTGGCGCTGGCAGTCGGCGGCATTGCAGCGCTGATCAACGCGGGGAAATTCATAAACCCCGAACTGGCCGAGCCGCCGCTTGCCCCGCCTGCGTGGCTTTTCCCCGTCGTCTGGACGATCCTCTATACGCTGATGGGCGTCTCCGCCGCGCAGATCTGGCTGAGCGACTGCCCGGGGAAAAGCGACGCGCTGTTTCTCTATGGAACGCAGCTTGTGGTCAATTTCCTCTGGACGATCTTTTATTTCAGCTTCGGCGCGCTGCTGCTGTCGTTTTTCTGGCTGGTGTTTCTGCTGGCGCTGGCTGCCCTTATGGCGGTGCGCTTTGCCCGCTGTGTTCCCGCAGCCGGAAAGCTGCAGATCCCCTACCTCGTCTGGCTGAGCTTCGCCGCCTATCTGAATTTCGCCACATGGCTGATAAACCGATAACAAAAGACTCTGCCGGGTACTGGGGTTGTTCCAGTGCCCGGCTTTTCTATTCAGCATTGCTTCATGACCCGGATGAAAAACTCCACCGCGCGCTTCGCCGTTTCAAGCCGGATGCGCTCGTTGTTGCCGTGGATGCTGTGGCGCTCCTCCGCCGTCAGGTCCATGGCGGAGAAGCGGTAGACTCTGTCGGACAGGTCCCGGTAATGTCGGCTGTCGGAGCACTGCACCATCAGATACGGCGAGACGATGCAGCCGCGCCAGGTGTCGGCCACGGCAGAGCTGACGCGCTCCCACCCGGCGCAGTCGATGCGGGAGACGGGGCTGGGCTCCATGCAGGTCACTACCCGGAGAGACACGTCCGCGTCACCCACAACGCTTTTAATATACTCCCGGGCGGAATCCACGGAATCCGCCGGGTTCAGCCGGATGTTCGATACCATGGATGCCGTGGGCGGAATGACGTTGGGGGCCTTGCTGCCCTGCATCTGCGTGAAAGCAACTGTGGTGCGCACCAGGGCGTTCAGCTCGCCGCCGCTTTTTTTGCAGATGCCGTTCAGAACGCCCTTGAAGCACCAGAGATTTGCGAAAATCAGCCTGTAGACAAAGCCGGAATGGCGGCCGAGGGTGTCAAACATCGCGGCCACCGGCTTTGTGATGTGCATGGGAAAGGGATGGTTTTCCACAGCGGCGCAGGCCTTGGAAAGCCGCCCCACCGGCGTATGCGGGCCGGGGGCGGAGGCGTGGCCGCCGTCGGAATCGATGCTGTATTCCAGGTTGATCATGCCCTTTTCCGCAATGCCGATCATGGCGCAGGGCGCTTCCACGCCGGGGAAGACATGCTCCACCACGGCGCCGCCCTCATCCAGCACCAGCGAAGGGGTGATGCCCCGGGAGGCAAAATAATCGACGATGTTCTTTGCGCCGGGACCGTTTACTTCCTCGCCGCCGGAGAAGGCGAAATAGATGTCGTTTTCCGGCTGAAAGCCCTGGGAAATCAGGTTTTCCGCCGCGGACAGGATGCCGTTGAAGGTCACCTTGGTGTCCAGCGTGCCGCGGCCCCACATCACGCCGTTTTCTATGACGGCATCAAAGGGCGGCTTGTCCCAGTGGTCTTCTTCCACAGGCACCACGTCATAGTGCGCCATCAGCACGGCAGGTTCCCCTGCCGTCTTTCCCTTCCAGTGAAAGAGCAGGGCCCGGCCGGGAAAGCGCTGCATGGGGCAGACGCCTGCCACATTGGGATAAAGCGCAGGCAGCATCCCGACCAGCTTTTCAAACTCCGCGTCATCCTCTTTGGACGCATCCTCGCTGGACACGGTTTTGCAGCGCACGAGCGCCGCCAGTGCGTTGATCGCCGCGTCCTTGTCAAATTCCACGGCTTCCGGCTCCCGCTGCGGCGCCTGCCGGGGCCGGAACCGCAGCGCCCGGATGACGATGACCGCAAGAAAGACGACAATGAGTGCCAGAACGATGTACAATGCAAGCATAACGGTCCTCCCTTAATCCAGCAGGTGCTTCTTATACAGGATGCGGGACACGCCGATGGTAAAGAGTACGCCCACGGGCACCATGATGCCCACGGTGCCCGCATTCAGCGCGGGGACCGCGATGAACAGCACCAGCATCAGGATCACCGGGGCCACGGCGATCTTCCAGTTTTTCGAGATGAACACCACGCCCAGGCCGCCGAATAGCGCCGGCAGGATCTGCGCGAACGCGGGCGAGAGCACCGGCGAGGAGAGCAGCGGCGTCAGCGGAACGATGAGGATGACGCCCAGAATGATGATAAGCGTCGTCACCACGCTGGAGACCGCGATGGCGATGGTGGAGGTGACCTCCCCTTCCTCGGAGTTGATGCTGACCTTCGCCTGCTCCAGCGCATTGAGCGCCACGGGCAGCTTCAGATTGGAGATGTTGCCCGTTACAAAGGAGAGATAGGACCCGCCTGCGCCCAGCATGGGGATGTAGGTGAAGGTCTCGATCACGGCGACTGCCCAGTACATGGGGGCTGTGGCCAGAAGGCCCAGCAAAAAGCCGTGCCAGTCCAGCCCGGCGTGGAAGATCAGACCCACGCAGACCGGGAACAGCAGCAGCAGGATCATCATGCCGATGTTCCAGATGCAGCCGGATCTGTGAACGGAATCCAGATAAGACGATTGTTTCATTGTGCACACCTCCTCAGCTGAGCCACGCCGTGATGGGAATGGCGCCCGCCATGCCCGCGATCAGGCTGATGGGCAGGGCGTAGTCGGAAATCCAGCGCCACTTCGTTTTTTTGACAAGGATTCCGGCCAGCGCCATCACCAGTGCGGAGAGCAGCATCACCAGCACCGGGATGAGCCCGGTCATGTCCCCGTGAAAGACCGAGGAAACATCACAGAACACATAGCCCAGAAAGGCGGAGATCATGCCGATGAACATGGACGCGGAGAGGGTCTCCGCCCACTTTTTATCCCGGTTTTCCAGCTTGAGCATGCCGTATTGCATTCTGCGGCAGACCACGGGAACCAGCCATATTCCGACCATGATGCTCAGCGTCATGACCGCCGCGATGGTGACATATTGGGTGGCGGTCAGCGCGCTGACCTGCCCGAACACCAGGCCCATGGCGCCCTCGGCGTTGCTGGCGGCAATGGTTTCATAGGAAAGCGAGCCCACCACGCTCAGCCGCAGCCAGGGCAGCGGGATGCCCAGGTCCTTCGCCAGGGTAATCACGCTGATCACGATGGCGATGGCCGGGGCGATGGTGAAGACCGCCGCCGTCACCGCGATCTTTTTCAGCTTATCCTTCCCCATGCCGATGGCGATGCCGCGGCGCCAGGCTTTGACCAGGAAGAATACCGACTGGCCCAGCACGGCCAGAACGATGACCCCGACCAGGACGAAAAGGGTCGGATGGTTGACCTCAAACATGTCTGCATCTCCTCCTTTTGCTTGTTGAATTGATTATACCACCGAATCGGCAGCTTGGTACACTATTTTGTCGGTTTCTGCGAAAAGCCATGATTGACGAACGGGCCGGAATCGGTTAAAATGAAACAAAATATTTTCTAAGGAAGAAACCTCATGGATTACAGAAGCGACGCGCCGGCGATTTTGCGTGATTTCCTCATCTACCACGAGACGATCAAGGGGCACTCCCACAACACGGTAGATGAGTATTTTCTTGACCTGCGCACCTTTTTCCGCTTTCTGAAGCTGCACCGCGGTCTGGTTCCGCGCGCCAGCGAGCTGGAGGAGATCCCCATCGACGACGTGGACCTGGACTTTGTCCGCTCGGTCACCTTGTCGGAGGTCTATGAATACCTGGCGTTTTTGAGCCGGGACCGGGTGAAGAACCAGCGCAGCCGCGACACGGAATACGGCATCAGCGCCGCCTCGCGCGCGCGGAAGATCGCGTCCATCAAGAGTTTTTATAAGTATCTGACGGTCAAGGCCAATCTGCTGGAGGAAAACCCGGTGCAGGATCTGGATTCCCCCAAGCTGCCCAAGACCCTCCCCCGCTATCTCAGCCTGGCGGAGAGCGAGCGGCTGCTGCAGTCCGTTGACAGCCGCAACCGGGCGCGGGATTACTGCATTCTGTGCATTTTTCTCAACTGCGGGCTGCGGATCTCCGAGATCGTGGGCCTCAATGTCTCCGACCTTCGCGCAGACCACCTGCGCGTCGTCGGCAAGGGCAACAAAGAGCGCGTCGTCTACCTCAACGACGCCACCGCCGCCGCCATCAACGACTATCTGCTGGTGCGCAGGCAGATCGACGCCGTGGACAAGTCCGCGCTCTTTCTCTCCAACCGCAAGACCCGCATCAGCCGCGAGGCCGTGCACAGCATGGTGAAAAACAGCCTTTTGCGGGCAGGGCTGGACGCCAGCAAGTATTCCGCCCACAAGCTGCGGCACACCGCCGCCACGCTGATGCTGCAAAACGGCGTGGACGTGCGCACCCTGCAGGAGCTTTTGGGACATGAGCATCTGAACACCACGCAGATCTACACCCATGTGGACAGCACGGATCTGCGCATCGCGGCATCCGCAAACCCCCTTGGCCATTTTCAGCCGGACGCGGCAAAAGAAGAGGAGGATGAGGAATAATGGTTTTTTCCAGCCTTCTGTTTCTGTTCCTCTACCTGCCGGTGGTGCTGGCGATCTATTATGCCGTGCCCCGCGCCTGGCGCAACGTCTGGCTTTTTATCGCCAATCTGGCCTTCTACGGCTGGGGCGAGCCGGTTTACATCCTGCTGATGCTCTTTTCCATCTGCATCAACTTCTTCGCCGGCGTCCTGATCGACCGCAACAGCGAAAACCGGAAAAAAGCCAAAACCATCCTGATCCTGGATGTGGTCATCAATCTGGCGATGCTGGCATTTTTCAAGTATTACGACCTCTTCGCCGCCACGCTCAGCCGGATCCCCGTTGTTGCCATCCCCGCACTGCATCTGGCGCTGCCCATCGGCATCTCCTTCTACACCTTCCAGACCATGAGCTACCCCATCGACATCTACCGGGGCGACGCCCGTGTGCAGAAGAATTTTATCAGCTTCGGCACCTTTGTAGCCCTCTTCCCGCAGTTGATCGCCGGCCCCATCGTCCGGTATAAGGACATCGCCTCCCAACTGGATTTTCGCGCCACGGGCGCAGAGCAATTTGCCTCCGGCGTGCGGCGGTTTGCCGTGGGCCTGGGCAAAAAGGTGCTGATCGCCAACAACATCGGCGCGCTGTGGGACGTCTATGCCGCAAAAGCCCCCGGAGAGCTGACGGTGCTGGGTGCATGGCTGGGCATTCTCGCCTTTTCTCTGCAGATCTACTTCGATTTTTCCGGCTATTCCGATATGGCCATCGGCCTTGGGCGGATGCTGGGCTTTGAGTTTCTGGAAAACTTCAATTATCCCTACATCTCCAAAAGCGTGACGGAGTTCTGGCGGCGCTGGCACATCAGCCTGGGCACCTGGTTTCGGGACTATGTCTACATCCCCCTCGGCGGCAACCGCAAGGGGACGTGGCGGCAGATCCTGAACCTGCTGATCGTCTGGGCGCTGACCGGGTTCTGGCACGGCGCGAACTGGACGTTTCTGTGCTGGGGGCTCTATTACGCCGTATTTCTCATCATCGAAAAGCTGTTTCTGCTGAAAAAGCTGGAGCGCGTGCCGGTGCTGGCCACGGTTTATACGCTTTTGGTCGCGGTCTGCGGCTGGGTGCTGTTCGACCTGCCCAGTCTCAGCGCCGCTGTGAGTTACTACGGCGCCATGTTCGGCGTCGGCGCAGCGGGCGCGGCAGCGGCGGACTTCTTCTATCTGAAGGAATACGCCGTCGTCTTCCTCGTTTGCATCCTCGCCTGCCTGCCGCTCGGCAAAAAGCTCTATGATAAGCTGCCGGGCAAGGTGAAGGCCTGGCTGACGCCGGTCATGATCGCCGCCGTGCTGATCCTCTCTACGGCCTATCTGGTGGACGCGACCTATAATCCTTTCCTCTATTTCCGCTTTTAAAGGAGGTACGCTGACATGGAAAAACGTGCATCCTGGGTGCAGACGCTGCTGTTTCTTGCGTTCATCGGCGCCTTCTTTGTGCTGAATCTGGTTTTGCCCAAGCGGGAGTTTTCCGAGCAGGAAAACCGTATGCTGCAAACCGCGCCGAAGTTTACCCTCGCATCCCTGTTTTCAGGCAATTTCACTTCTTCCTTTGAGACCTATGTGACAGATCAGTTCGCCTTCCGCGATGCGTGGACCACGCTGAAAGCCCGCGCGGAGCTGATGAGCGGCAAGGCGGAAAACAAAGGGATCTACCTCTGCAAAAACGAGACCTTGATTGAGCCTTATACCGCGCCGAAGACGGAGGATCTCGAGTTCTCCATGGAGGCGGTGCATGCGCTGGCGGACAGCGCCGGTGTGCCGGTCTACTTTGCGCTGATCCCCTCCGCATCGGAGATCTGGCGCGATGCCTTGCCGGAAGGTGCGCCCAATGACAGTCAGAGCGCGACGATCGACCGCGCCTATGCCCTCTCCGGGGCGCACAATGTGGATGTCTACAGTGCGCTGTCCGCCCATGCAGAAGAGCCCATCTTTTATCGCACGGACCACCACTGGACCAGCCTTGGCGCTTATTACGGCTATACCGCGATCGCGCAGGCGATGGCCCTGGAGTGCGTCCCGCTTTCGGAGTATGAAGAGCGCATCGTCAGCCGCAGCTTCTACGGCACGGCCTATTCCGCGTCGGGCTTCTCCTGGGTCGCGCCCGACAGCATCAGCGCATTTGTGCCGGAGGAGGGCGTTTCCGTCACCAACTACCCCCAGGGCGCGCCGGTGGAGGGCGCCATGTATGCGGAGGCCTTCCTGCAGGCCAAGGATCAATACAAGTACTTCTATGGCGGCAACACCCCGCTTTTGACCATCCGGACGCAGCACACGGACGCACCCTCCCTGCTGATCCTGCGCGATTCCTACATGGATTCGCTGAGCCCCTTCCTCACCGCCCATTTTTCCGAGATCCACATCCTCGATCTGCGATACTACAAGACAAGCCTGCGGGCCTACATCGAGGAACACGGCATTGACGAGATCCTGATCTGCTACAATGTCAAAAACTTCTCCGAAGACGGCAACATCTTCCTGATGCAGTACTAAAAAAACGGAATGCCCCCGGTTTTGAAAGCCAAACCGGGGGCATTCCGTTTTTTGCAGGCGTATCAGAGATATTTGACGGCGGTGCCGTAGACCATGACCTCCGCCGCGCCCTGCATGACAGAGGACGAGGAATAGCGTATGCCGACGACCGCGTCGGCGCCCAGGGCCTCCGCCTCCTTCACCATGCGCTCCGTCGCCAGGGCGCGGGCCTTGTTCAGCATCTCATTGTAGGATTGCAGCTCACCGCCCACCAGCGTTTTGAAGGCAGAGCCGATGTCCTTTCCGATGTGGACGCTCTGGATCGTGGTGCCCTTGACGATGCCGAGGGTGTCCAGCTCTTTTCCGCTGATGGATTCAGTAGTTACCAAGGTCATTTTCTTCTCCTCCTTTGAGTTCCCGGATGCGGGAAAGCCCCGCGGCGATCACGCCGACAAACACAACGAGCAAAATGGCGGCACTGGCCAGCAGCAGGCCGGTGGAAAGCGTGCCGGAAGCGTTGAGATAGATAAGAAACACCGCCAGCACCAGCAGCAGCGCCACGATCACGATGCTGACGATGACGCTCTCCCGGTATTTGTGCACGGTGTCGCGGCTGTGGATGTTCACGAGCATGGTGCTGTTTTCTTCGCCCAGGCGAATTTCCTCCAGATAGTGGGCCGGGTCAAGCTGTGAAAGCTCGGTGCCCGCATCGGAGATCAGGCGGCATACGCGCTGGGCGTTGGCGATGCCCTTTCGCTGTTCCTCCAGAAGCAGCGCATGGAGATGCAGCGCCTCCGGCAGGGCGATCCTGCCCTCCAGCACGTCGGAAATGCCGCTGATGGGCATATCCAGCTTGCGCAGCAGCTTGATGACGCGCAGGCGCTTTACGTCCTCCTCGGAATAGTCGCGGTAGCTGTTTTCCAATTCCCGCCCGGGGGTGAGCAGCCCTTCCTTTTCATAAAAGCGGATGTTCTTTTTTGTGATCCCAACCAGGTCCTCGACCTCTTTGATGCGCATGCGCTCTCACCTCTTTTTCATTTCAGACTTGACCTCCCAGCAGGCGGAAGGTCAAGTCTTTTTTATCCAAAAACCAGCAATCCCAGTCCGTAGGACAGGCAGTTCGCCGCCAGCGTCAGAAGCAGCAGCTTCCACCCGGGGCGGAACGCGACGGCATAGATGGCGTACTCCGCCGCCACGACCAGGCCCTCCAGCAGATAGATCCACCATCCGGGCGAGGAATCCAGCACAAGCCACAGCAGCAGATTCAGCACCAGATTGGTGATCACATTGGCGCAGACGATGACAGTGAGGGCATAGCGGTCCCGATATCCGACCGCTGCGAAGAAACCGACCTCGATCACCAGCGTCAGCAGGCAGGCCAGAAAGATCATTTGTCCTCGGACTTTTTGTCCGCCGCGGCGGCAGAGGCGCGCTTCTTTTTGCCGATGACGCGCACCAGAATCACCGCCGCCACGATCAGCACGGCGACGATCAGCGCGATAATCCAGGGCATTATGTCGGAGCGGGACGTAACGGGCGGTATCGCCGCGTCGGCATATGCTGCTGTTGGCAGCAGAAGCAAAGCAAGGAGCATCAGCGTAAGCGCGCGCAGTTTTTTCATCGGGATTCCCTCCATTCATGCTTGTTCAAATACGCGGAAGCATACAAAATCGCGATCAATCCGAAGCCGAAGGTGCCGATCACAAACGCCCAGAGCCACGGCCCGGAAAGAGAGATGAAATATCCGGCGATGGTGCCGGGCCACAAAGCCGAGGCCGCCAGCCCGAAGGCAAAGCCCGGCGCATCCGGCATCAGGCGGTACAGCAGCCACAGGGTCACCGGCATGGTGAGGTTGAGGAGGAACTGCCCCAGCAGAGAGGCCGGCATGCTGAAGCTGAAAAAAGCGATGCAGACCGCCGCCAGGGGGATCGACAGCCATGCGCTTCGTTTCTCGCCCAGCCGGTCGCAGACGAAGCCGCCTGCGCTTTTTCCCGCAAAGACGAAAAAGGTCATCAAAACCGCGTGCAGCGCGGTCTGTTTCCACGGAAAGCTGACCGCCACGCCGCCGAGCGCGCGGACCGCTACCGCAAAGGTGAGCAGCAGCACAGGCAAAAGCGGGAATTTGCCGCCCTCGCGTCCCGGCTTTGCAAGCGCTGCCCCGCCGTCTTTTCTGAACGCCAGCACGACAGCGCACAGCAGCATGGCTGCGGAGAGGATCCAGCCGAATCTCGGCGCCAGCGTCCCCAGTGTAACGCCAAAGGCGCCGGGCGCGACAAAAACGCCGAGCTGCCAGGCCTTTCCCGCGCTGCGCTGCAGGGTCACTGTTCCGGCGGCGACATGGAACAGGCTGTTACCCGCGCCGACCAGCGCGACCCGGAGGAAAAACGGCAGCGGCAGCGCGAAGCCCAGGATCACCAGCGCGAACGCCGCCAGCTCGCATCCCTTGCAGCCGCCGAAGCGGTCGATGAGCAATCCAACGACGCACTGGGTGGAAAACGCAAGGGTATTATAGAAAAGCACAGCCGTCAGCAACGTCTCCCCTTCCGCGCCGGCGGAGAACAGCGTGGTGATGCACAAAGCGTCCACCAGAAAATGCGCAAGGGAGTTTAAAAGCAAGGTCATGGGGCACACTCCACAAAAGCAGTAAATTTATTCTATCATATTGACGCGAAATATGATAGAATGTTTTTTGAAATTTGATATGGGAGAATTATCCGATATGATTACTGTTGAGAACTTAACGCTGCAATACGGCGGACAGGTGCTGTATTCCCACGCGGATCTGCAGTTCACCCGCGGCAACTGCTACGGCATCATCGGCGCCAACGGCGCCGGAAAGTCCACCCTGCTGCGTCTGATTGCGGGCGAAGAAGAGCCCACTGCCGGGCACATCAGCATCGACCCGAAGGCCCGCATGTCGGTCCTGAAGCAGAACCAGAGCATGTTTGACGACTATCCCGTGCTGGAAACCGTCATCATGGGGAATATGACGCTGTATAACTGCGGCAAGGAAAAGGACGCCATCTACGAGAAGGAAGACTTCACCGACGCCGACGGCATCCGCGCCGCAGAGCTGGAGGAACAGTATGCCGAGCTGGGCGGCTGGGAGTCGGAAAGCGATGCGTCCAAGCTGCTGCAGGGGCTGGGCATCCCGGTGGAATTCCATCAGACGCAGATGGCCGCCATGGACCCGCGGCAAAAGGTCAAGGTGCTGCTGGCCCAGGCGCTTTTCGGCAACCCGGACATCATTCTGCTCGATGAGCCGACCAACAACCTGGACCTGGCCAGCGTCGTCTGGCTGGAGGATTTCCTCATGGATTACGACGGGACCGTGCTCGTCGTCAGCCATGACCGCTATTTCCTCAACAATGTCTGCACCCACATCGTGGACATCGACTACGGCAAGATCAAGATGTATGTCGGCAACTATGACTTCTGGTATGAGTCCAGCCAGCTGATCCAGAAGCTCATCAAGGACCAGAACAAAAAGGCCCAGCAGAAAATCGAAGAACTGCAAAACTTCATTCAGCGCTTCTCCGCCAACAAGTCCAAGTCGCGCCAGGCGACCAGCCGGAGAAAGCTGCTGGACAAGATCACGGTGGAAGAGCTGCCCGCCTCCTCCCGGCGCTATCCCTGGGTGGGCTTCAAGGCGGAGCGGGAGCCGGGCAAGGACCGCCTGTTTGTGGAAAATGTCAGCAAGACCGTTGACGGCGTCAAGCTCATCAACAACCTCAGCTTTATCATGGGGCGGGAAGACAAAATCGCCATCATCGGCGCCAACGAGATCGCCATCACCACCCTGTTCCAGCTCCTTGCCGGTGAGATCGAGCCCGACGAGGGCACGATCAAATGGGGTGTCTCCACCACGCAGTCCTACTTCCCCAAGAATCACGAGAGCTATTTCGCCGGGCACGACGAAAATCTGATCGACTGGATGCGCCAGTTCTCCGTGGACAAGCGGGAGAGCTATCTGCGCACCTTCCTGGGGCGGATGCTGTTCTCCGGGGACGAGGTGTACAAGAGCGTCAAGGTGCTCTCCGGCGGCGAAAAAGTGCGCTGCATGCTGAGCAAAATGATGCTGGAGGGCAGCAATGTGCTGCTGTTTGACCAGCCGACGAACCACCTGGATCTGGAGGCCGTGCAGGCGCTCAACAACGGGATGGAGGCCTTCCCGTACAACATCATCTTCACCAGCCATGACCACCAGCTGACGCAGACAGTGGCCAACCGCATCATCGAGCTGACGGAGGACGGCTTCGTTGACCGGATGATGCATTACGACGATTACATGCACCTGTATAGCGAAGAAACCGAGTGAACCCGTTTATAAAGCACAGCCGCTTCCTCCTCACGAAGCGGCTGTGTTTTTCTTATTGTGACAGGCAATCAGAGCGCGAAGCAGCAGATAGACCCCGATGCCGCAGAGTGCCCCGGCGCTGTCCAGCAGCACATCCAGCACCTTCGGGCCGCGCCCGTCGGAAAAAAGCTGGATGGTCTCGTCCACCGCGGCAACGGCGACACAAAGCACCGCTGGCATACCCCAGAGCGGCATCCTTTTGCGCTTTGGCAGATGCAGCAACAGGCCGGCCATAGAAAAGCCAAGCGCTGCATATTCGGTGAAATGTGCGCATTTTCGCAGATCGTGATGGAACAGGTCGTCGTCCACCCTGCCCTGCGGGTCCAGAAGCGGCTTCAGCCAGTCCATCAGGAGCGAGCTCTCCCCCGCCGAAATGTCTCTGGGCAGCATGGACTGGCCCCAGATAAAGCAAATGAGAAGCCCGGTCAGAATCGCAAACAGTACCGCGCGGCGGCTCATTGTTCCAGTTCCCGGCAGTGCTGTTCCCAGCGCCAGGAGTCGCGGCACATGTCCTCCAGCGTTTTCTCCGCGTGCCAGCCCAGAAGGGCGTTTGCCTTGGTCGGGTCGGCGTAGCAGGTGGCGATATCGCCGCTGCGGCGGGGCGCGATCTCATAGGGGATCTTGACGCCGTTTGCGGATTCAAATGCGTGGATCACGTCCAGAACGCTGTAGCCGGTGCCGGTGCCGAGGTTGATGATCTCCGTGCCCTTGTGCGCAGCGCTGAAATGCAGCGCCGCCAAATGGCCCTTCGCCAGGTCCACCACATGGATGTAATCGCGCACTCCGGTGCCGTCCGGCGTGGGGTAATCATTGCCGAACACCCGCAGGTGGTCCAGCTTGCCCACGGCCACCTGGGTGATATAAGGCATAAGGTTGTTGGGGATGCCGTTGGGCTTCTCCCCGATCAGGCCGCTTTCATGGGCGCCGATGGGATTGAAGTAGCGCAGCAGCACCACGCTCATCTCCGGGTTGGCCGCGGCCGTGTCGGTAAGGATCTGCTCAATCATATACTTCGTCCAGCCGTAGGGATTGGTGCAGCCGCCGGCCGGCGCCGTTTCCCGGAAGGGTACGTCCTCACTCATGCCGTAGACCGTTGCGGAAGAGCTGAAGATAAATCGGCCGCAGCCGAAGCGCTGCATCGTCTCCAGCAGGGTCAAGGTGGTATCCAGATTGTTGCGGTAATAGGCCAGGGGCTTTGCCACGCTCTCCCCCACGGCCTTGAAGCCGGCGAAATGCATGACGGCAGCGATGGCGTGTTCCGTAAAAATACGCTCCAGCAGCGCGCTGTCGGCAACGTCGCCCTCATAAAATGCGGGGCGGACACCGGTGATCTGCTCGATGCGGTCGATCACGCCCGCTTCGCTGTTGGAAAGGTCGTCCACGATGACGATCTTCTCTCCGGCCTTCAGCAGCTCCACAGCGGTGTGGGAGCCGATGTAGCCTGTGGCTCCGGTCAAAAGAATCTTTTTCATATATCAAGTCCTCCAGATGAGATAATAATTCGTTACTCCATCAAGAGCTGCGGCACAAGCTCCAGAAGGCCGTCGACCGTCTCGCCCGAGCTGATGGACTGCGCCATCTCCGGCAGCATCAGCAGGAACTGATAACCGGCTTCGATGAACGCAATGACGATCAGCGCAATGCCGATCACGGGGATCATGAGGTCAAGCGTCTTGTTCTTATGGGTACGGGTATAGGAGAAAAGCAGCATAATGGGGGCCAAAAGCAGCAGCGAGACCGATTGACCGAGTCCCAGGCCGCTTGCTTTGGTCATGTGATAGGTAAAATTGGAGAGTTCTTCCATGCCCTGTGTCATAATAATGCGAACGAAATAGACCAGGGTGAGAACAATGTCAGCCAGTCCGGCAATGGCCAGTGTAACAGCTGTGAAGACAGAAAACTGCCAGGAATTGCGATTGGATTTCAAAAAGATCTGGTAATCCTCATGCGTCTTTCCGTTTTTGCGGAAGCGGCGTTCACGGTTTTTGATGAACATCGCCAGCACGATGAACACCAAAAAGGTCAGCGGGGGCTTCACGGTCAGGAAGGGATAGACGAAGAAGGGCAGATGGATCCGTCCGGCGTCGGACATCTGCTTCAACAGGATGGACACGACCTCGTAGGCCACCGGAAGAATGGCAAAGGCGCGGAAAATCAGCAGTTTTTTCCCGGTAAACAGGTGGTTGGGCCGGTAATTCAGGAAAAACATCAACAGCGTGCAGAGGAACAGGTCAACAAAAATGTTGAAGTCAATGTAGCCCTTGCCGCTGAATTCCCAGAACATGCTCTGGAGCATCTCCAGGGCAGAGGCCCGATCGCCCATGATGAGCGCCGCCGTGCCCAGTATGTAGCGTGAGAAGAAAAAGAGGACCGCAGCGGCGACGCCGAGGGTCAGCAGCGCGTAACGGCTCAGCTGTGCGCCGTAGTTCTCCGTCATATTCAGGATCAGCGAGAAGTTGGCGATCAGCAGAAACGGCAGCGCCATGTCGGCAAGGCTGCCGAATACCGCGATCGGTGTCTGATAGGCCGCTGCCATCCCGGGGTCCATTCTGGAGCCGATGGTAAGCAAAATCGTCAGTTGGGCGAAGAAGATGCACAGCCAGCCGAGTGCTTTATAGCCGCGATAAGAAAGCGGGCCGCGATAGCGGATGTCCTCATCCGGTGAAAAATCATAGATCCTGCGTTTTTTCTTTTTCTCGGGCTTCGGGTTTTCGCTCATGATTCCGTTTCCCCTCCCTCGTCTTTTGTATCTGCTGGAGCGTCCGGGTCTGTATCTTCTTCTTCATTTTTTACTTCATTATAGAAGTTGACAATGATCGAGGTGACGAGGGAAACCACCAGAATGCCGTAAATGCCGAGGATGACGGAGATAAAGCGGCCGATGATGCTCACGGCGGTGATGTCGCCGAAGCCGATGGTGGTCACGATCGCAAAGCAGTACCAAAGCCCGTCGCCGAAGGATTTGATCCCCGGCTCCATGCTGGGCAGCAGCAGCGAAAACGCCACGATCAAAAGCAGCATTCCGAAGATGATCTCGGTCGCATAGGTTTTCCGGACGATCCTACGCAGAACTTTGATGTTGATCTGCGAAAAAGAGACCGCAGCCACATGCACCATCGAAAGAATAATAATCAGGACCACCGCGACAAGCGGACGGACTTCGGTTTGGAAAAACAGAAGCAGAAGCAAAACCGCGATCACGTTGGCAGCAATGCTGCGCAGGCGGCGATTCTGATAGATGGACAGCAATCGTCCCAAAATCAGCGTCAGGCAATACATATAGCACGCCACCGCCGTGCTGAGGGAATCGGCATCGCGTATGAGCAGAAAGATCCCGCTGAACGCAAATACCGCGACGCTGATTAAGTGCCGAATCAGCACCAGTCTGTTCCCCTTTCTGGCATTGAAGGCCTGCAAGCCGGAGGACAAGGCCAGCATCAGAAACAGCGCGCACGCGATCGCGGAATTGGCGGAATAATCGTATTCAGCGCCTGCCATTATGTTTTCAAAGGAGTTGAGCAGGCGCAGCGCCAGCATCAGAACCGTGATACAGGCAAGGCTGTCCAGCACGGTAGGCAGCATTCTATGCTCTTTTTTGACGAATTTCATAGGCATTTCCCCAAAACCGCCGGTGAACTGGTTTTTTATGTATTCTACACCCCCCGGCCATAATACGCAAGGAGGAAAACGGATTGCAAATAAAGCAGGCGGATGCTATACTGCTTTTGTTTTGAATCAGAAAAAACAGATAACGGAGGCAACCAAATGAAAAAGACCGTATCGCTGCTCCTCGCCCTGGTGATGCTGCTTGCGCTGTGCGCCTGCGGGGGCAGGCAGTCCGCTCCCGCCGCGACGGAAGCGGACGCAAACATTCCGGACACCTGCATCCTCAAGGAAGCAGATGACAACATGATCAACACCTATACGCTTCTGGCGGTGAATCCGGACGCCCCGTTTGTGAATGCCGACGGCGCGCCGGTGACGGATGTCGCACTGAACACCGCCGGCGCTGCGGCGCTGATCAACTGGCTGCTCTCCGAGGAGGGTGAAGCGCTGGCCGCCGATTACGGGGTCGCGGATTACGGCGAGCATCTGTTTTATCTGAAGGATGACCGCCCGGTCTCCACGGCGGAGATCCCCCAGGCGACGGAAGAAACCCGCCGCATCCGCCTCTCCACCACCACCTCCGTGAACGATTCCGGGCTTTTGGGCTATCTTCTGCCGAAGTTTGAATCGGAATACGGCTATGAGACGGAGGTCTACTCCGCCGGCACCGGCAAGGCCATTGCCAACGCAAAGATGGGCAATGCCGATCTGATCCTCGTCCATGCCAAAAAGCAGGAGGAGGCTTTTGTGGCGGACGGCTTCGCTTATGTGCTTGAGGGAATGCCGAGCGAACGCATGAGCTATATGTACAATTACTTTGTGCTGTGCGGGCCGTCGGACGACCCGGCGGGCGTGAAAGACGCCGCCGACGTTCTGGAGGCGTTCCGCAGCATCGCGGAGGGCAAGTATCCCTTCATCTCCCGCGGCGACGGCTCCGGCACGCACAGCAAGGAGCTTGCCCTCTGGCCGGAGGCGCTGGGCATCACCGCCGAGGCGGAGAGCTTTGCCGACTACGGCGACTGGTACATCTCCGCCAACGCCGGCATGGGCGCCTGTCTGGTGATGGCGGAGGAACTGCACGCCTATATTCTGACGGACAAGGCCACGTTCCTCACCTTTTCAGCCAACGGCGGCGTGATGTAATATGGGCGCGTCCCTGGAAAAGGCCGCTGCGCTGATCCTTTCAGCGGATCGGGAATTGCTCAGTATTCTCCTGACCACGGCCAGAGTCAGCCTTACCAGCTCCGTCATCGCGCTGCTGCTGGGCGTGCCCATCGGCATCTGGCTCGGGGCATGCCGCTTTCGCGGCCGGGCTGTGCTGGTGGTGCTGAACCGCACCCTCACGGGGATGCCGCCGGTGGTCTGCGGCTTGCTGTTCTACCTGCTGTTTTCCGGCGTCGGGCCGTTTCGGCATCTGCATCTACTGTTCACGGTTCCGGTCATGGTGCTGGCGCAGGTCGTGCTGATCACTCCCATTGTGATCGGCAGCATGGAGACCTATGTCTATGAGATCGCTCCCGCTCTGAGAGAAACGGCCAGAGGACTTGGCTTCGGCGCCGGGAAGCGCTTTCTGCTGCTGATGAACGAGTGTGTTTATCCGATTCTCTCCGCCTATCTGCTGGCATTTTCAAGGGCGATCGCGGAGGTCGGCGCAGTGTCCATGGTGGGCGGCGCCATTGCATGGAAAACCAATGTCATGACCACCGCCATCATGCAGTACACCAACCGTGGTAATTTTTCCCTCGGCATCGCCCTGGGGCTGATCCTCATGTGCCTTTCCCTGCTGGTGAACGCCGCCCTCAGTCTCCTGCAAAGGAGGCTGAGCCGATGAAACCTGCTGCATTCAGAAAGAGTTTTGACGGGAAAACCGTGCTGGACTGTCCCGCGCTGGAGCTGGCGGAGGGCCGGATCACAGCGGTGATCGGCGCGAACGGCAGCGGGAAAAGTACGCTGGCCCGCGTTCTGGCCGGAATCGAGCCGCCGGATGGCGGGGGCAGTCCCCTGCCCGGCTGCCGCGCCGGCTATCTGCCGCAGAGCTGCTATGCCTTTCGCATGGGCACGCTGCAAAACCTCCTGCTCAACGGCGGCGATGCGTCCAGGGCGCACTCTCTGATGAACGCGCTGCATCTGGACGCACTTGCCGGTCAGCCGGCGCGTGCGCTTTCCGGCGGTGAACGCGCGAAGATGGCGTTGGCAAGACTTTTGATGGCGAAGTATGCGCTGCTGCTGCTGGATGAGCCCTGCGCCGCGATGGACATGGAGTCTACCCTGGCTGCCGAGCAGCTGATTTCCGACTATCGCCGGGAAACGGGCTGCGCGGTACTGCTCATCACCCACAGCATTTCCCAGGCAGAGCGCATTGCGGACGATCTTATGTTCCTCAATGACGGACGCGTTGTGGAAACAGGCAATGCGCAGCGGGTGCTCACGGCGCCCGGCACGGAGGAGCTGCGGCGATTTCTCGCGTTTTTCGGGCGATAAGAAAGGAGCTTGCACCTTGCAGAACACAGTGATCCTCTCCTGCTCATCCCTGACGCCCTTTGTCCTTGCGGCGCAGGAGCGCTGCGGCGTCAGTTACCCCATCGTGGAACTGGACCGCAGCGAGCATGCAGAGCCGCAAAACATGCGCCTTACGATCCTGAAGCGCATCGAAGCGCTGCCGCCGGAGGTGGAAACCGTGCTGGTCGCGATGGGGTTCTGCGGCGGCGCATGGGAGCAAGTGCGCTTTGACCGCAAGGTGGTGATCCCGCGCGTGGACGACTGTGTGTCGCTGCTGCTGCACACGGACGACCGCTATTGCCCGAACCGGAAGGAGCCGGGCCACCTCTATCTCTTTGAGAATGACCCGAAGGACTTTTCGGCGCTGACGCTTTACCGTGACCAGTACAAGCTGGACCCGGAGCTGCGGAACCTCGACCCGGACTTTTTGTTTCACATGATGTATGATTCCTATAAGCACATGGACATCATCGACACCGGGCTGAACGACTGCTACAGCGAGGAATATGTGGCGGCCGCCCAGGAGGAGGCCGATCAGATCGGCGCTGAGCTCGGCTATGCCGAGGGCGGGCTGCACCTTCTGGAAAAGCTGCTGACCGGGCAGTGGGATGAACAGTTTTTGGTGGCACAGCCGGGAAAGCTGATCCGCCACGGCGAGTTTTTCAACTGAAAGCGACATGCGACATACAAAAACGTCCTGCCAAGCCTGGCAGGACGTTTCCCTTTCTTCATGTCGTCAGCGCCGCTGCTCCGGGTGCGCGGCGTAGTAGGCCTTTTTATCCTCATACATGGTCTCATCCGCCTGGCGGAAGGCCGTGTTGATGTCCGTAGTGCCGTCAGACCAGAATGTCCCGATGGCAAAGCTGACCTTGCTCTCCTTCTCCGTGGCCTGCCGCAGACGCTGCACCTTCCTGTCGAACGCCTCCCGTGAAATGCCCGTGGCGATGACGATAAACTCATCTCCGCCGGTGCGGTAAAGGTCACCGAGATAGAAATATTTTTTCAGGATTTCCGCCGCGGTAATGAGCAGTTGATCTCCCGCATCGTGTCCCAGATCGTCATTGACCGTCTTCAGCCCGTTGAGATCGAGGTTGATGATGCCGAAAGGCGGATGCTCCGGGCTCTGGGACAGCAGCTTTGACCGCTGGATCATGGCGTTGCGGTTGTTCAGTCCGGTCAGTGCGTCGGTATGGCTCATTTCATTGAGCCGTTCCAAAAGGATCTCGTTATATATTTCCGTGCCGAGGAAAAAGCTCATGAGCTCGGCCAGTTCGCGCAGTTCTTCGATTTTATCGGGATTGAAATTGCAAAAATAGAGATACCCGATAATCTCCCGGTCATGCCGCAGCGGGATCAGCACAAGCGTGGTCACACCATAGGGCCGCATGGACGCCGCCCAGGCCGGGTTGCGGCGGGCCAGCTCATCCATCTCCTCCTTGGTCGTGATGGTCAGCATCATATTGTCGCCGATGGTGCCCTCCCAGGAGCAGAGCAGATCATAGCTGATGCGGTCGCCGTTCTTATTCCCGTCCGGCGGGACGAAATCTTCCGGGATCTCGATCGCCAGGCGGTCACAGTAATTGATGGCCCGCTTGTTCTCGTGATCGACCAGAAGGACGCGGACGGAGAAGGATTCACTCAGCTCCAGAATGTCAGACAGCACCCTGCCGACGCGGTCTTTCAGATCGTCGGTGCCGAGCAGAGTGATGGCGGAGCGCAGCACTGCGGAGGCCGTACGGATGGATACGGCGCTCATCCGATTGCGGTCCAGGGTCTCCGAAAGCTCCAGAATGAACTGACAGTAGCCCAGATCTTCGCGGTCGGAATAAAGCGGGATCAGCTGCTGGTCCGTCCATACGCCGTCGGCCTGCGTCTGGGTGTAATTATGGATCTGCTGGTGCTGGATCGCGCAGCGATAGCAGGAGTTCTCAAAGCGCAGCACCTTCGGCACCAGTTCGTCATAGGGAATGTTGTCATGATACCGGTCGCCGAAAGAATCTTTATACTCCCGGTTGGCGCACACGATGCGGATCACGCCCGCGGTTTCGTTGGGCCCTTTTTCCACGGAGAGAATTGCACAGGGCTTTGCCAAAAGGTCGACCATGGACTGAAAAGCGAGGTGCTTATTCTCTTCTGTCGCCGGGCAGAGTGACTTGTTCTCCCCCATTCCGGCACCTCCGTTCAACGATTCTTACGCTTATTTTATCTGTTTTTGGGATGATTTGCAAGTAATTGGACGGCAAAATCCGATGGATTTCCAAAAAATGGCCCGCAGATAAGATCTGCGGGCCTTGGCCGTGATAATCGGAAGAATTACACCTTGTGTTCTGCCCGCACAATAATGTCGTTTTGCATCTCCGGCGTCATATCCACAAAGTAAGCGGAGAAGCCTGCGATGCGCACCACCAGATTATGGTAATCCTCCGGGTGCTCCTGCGCCTTGCGCAGCGTTTCGGCGTCCACGACGTTGTACTGGATCTCCATGCCGCCCTGGTCGAAATAGGTCTTGGTCATGTCTGCCAGCTTCGTGATGCCGTCATCCCGCTTCAGCGAGGTGGGATGGATCTTCAGATTCAGCGCCATGCCGTCCATGAAGTGGCCGTGTTCAAATTTCGTGGCAGAGTTGAACACAGCGGTGGGCCCGCAGACGTCGCGCCCCTGGCAGGGGCTGGAGGCGTCGGCGATGGGGTCGCCGGTCTTGCGGCCGTCCGGGGTGGCCCAGGTGATCTCGCCCTGCACCACATGGTCAGACGCGCCGAATGTGCCACATTTGTAGGTCTTGCAGCGGCAGGTGGAGAAGGCGCGGGTGATGTTGTAGTACAGATCCATCAAATAGGTCATTTCCACGTCGGCATAGGGATCGTTGTTGCCGTAATGCGGGACCTGGTGCTGGACGATCTGCCGCAGATCCTCATGGCCCTCCCAGTTGTCCAGGATGGCCTGCAGGAACTCTTCACGGGTGGCGATTTTCTTATCGTAGACGATGTACTTCAGCGCCGTCAGGCTGTCGGCGGTGGTGGCAAGGCCGGTGGCGGTGCCGCCGTAGCTGTTGTACTTCGCGCCGCCCTCACTGACGTCCTTGCCGGATTCCATGCAGCCCTCCGTGGAGATGGAGAGGTTCGGGAACGGGAACAGGCGCGGATACTCATGCTCCGTCAGATTGTTCAGCGAGGCGGACCAGGTCAGCATCCATTTGCAGATCTTTTCAAACGCGGCGCGGACATCGTCCATGGACTCCATATCCGTAAGATAACCGGAGCGGACCTTTTCCGGGCACTGGGCGCCGTTGATGGGGTTGATGCCGTTGTTGATGGCCATGACCAGCGCGATGGCCCAGAAGATGCCGTTGTGGCCCATGGCGGAGCCATTGGGCGCGGGATAGTCATTGCCGAAGCCGGTGATCTCCTGGCAGCCGATAAAGGCGAAGTTGCGCGCATCCTCCAGCGAGAAGCCCAGCTCCTTCATAATGGCGGGGATGATGACCTCGTCATTTTGCAGCAGGGGCAGGCCGCCGACGCGGGTGGCCGCAGCGATGGCGCAGTCCCACATCTCCTTCGGCGTGTTTTTCGTCACGCGCAGCGAAATGGTGGGGTCGTGCAGGTCAAGACGGGCCATGGTCTCCAGCACCATATAGCTCACCGGGTTGACGGCGTCCTCCCCGGTGATGGGGTCGGTGCCGCCGATGGTGGTGTGCTGGAAAGAGTTGCCGATGCCGGCGGTCTGCGCGGTCTTGCCGAGGCCGCCGCCATAGAAGGTGTTGATCTTGAGGAAGAAGCCGTCCACCAGCTCCTGGGCCTCATCCAGAGTGATCCTGCCGGCTTCGAGGTCCGCTTTCAGGAAGGGCCAGGTGTACTGATCAAAGCGGCCCATGCTGATGACGCCGGGGTCATTTTCCGCCTTCAGGAACACGTCGTACATCATCGCCATCTGGCAGGCTTCCCAGAAGGTGCGGGGCGTTTCCGTCGCGATCCATTCCAGGCTGTCGGCGCGGCTGAGGTATTCTTCCTTCTTCGCCGGGTCTGTTGCCTTTTCCGCCAGCTCGCGTGCCAGCTTGGCATAGCGGCGGGTCAGGACGATGGCGCCGTCACAGGCAACGGTGGCGGCCTTGTAGAACATGTACTTGCCGATGTCGTCGCCCATGATATTGCCTTCATGGGCGTCCAGCCAATCCTGCGCCTGCTTGCGGATGGCGCCGTAGCCGCGCTTGATGATGTTCTGGTAGCCGGGCGTGAGGTGTCCGGGCGGGAGATAGATGGGCCAGCCGCCGATTTTTCCGGAAGGATTGGCCTGCAGGGCAAACAGCTCCTGCACGCCGTCCGGCAGCCAGTCCGGGCAGGTAAAGTCGCCCTCGATCTCCGCGCGCTCCTTCGCAATGGCGCGCAGTTCCTTGATGTCCTCGGGCGAGATGGCCATTTTCTGGTGGGAATAGAACGGGTCGTCGTCCGGCGCGTGATGCAGTCCGTCGGCCATGATGGGCCAGGTGTTCTCGATGTCAACACTCAGCCACATGGTCCCGGCGCCGCCGGTGTTGGCTCCGCCCCAGCCGCGGTTGCCCATGCCGCCGAAAAAGTATTCATCCTCCTGGATGTTCAGCGGCATCCGCTCCAGCACGTAGAGCGAGATGTAGGGCTTCTGGAGCATGGGCGGATACTTGATGTATTTTTTCTTTGCCTCAAGCTGCAGCCGCGCTTTTTCCGCGTCCGCAACCATCAGTCTGTCCCGAACCGCGTCCCGGAGCCGGGCCACACGGGCGGTGTAGGGCTTGAAAGTGTACAAGGTGTCTCCCCCTTCCATAGTCGCTTATAAGAAAATGCTATTTTATGAATCTAATGTATTATAACACACGCCCTTTACAAAGACAATAGTGCTCTGCAGAACATTTTTGCTCTAAATTCAAAAATTGTTCATTTACATGCTGCGGTTTTGTGCTATAAATAATGTGTGGTTATTGGAGAAGTACAGTTTTTGCTTTTATATGGAAAAAATTAGTGTAAAAAAACCATTTACGGTCCTTGTTGCGGTGATCGTCATTCTGGCGCTCGGCATTGTGTCCATGCTGAAAATGACCATGGATCTTCTGCCGGAGATGAGTCTGCCCTATCTGATGGTCATCACCCCCTATCCCGGTGCCAGCCCGGAAAAGGTGGAAAGCGAAGTCAGCGCTCCCATGGAGGAGGCCCTCGGCGTCATCAAAAATGTCGAGAGCATCCACTCTGTCAGTGCAGAGAACTACTCCATGGTGCAGGTGCAGTTCGTCAGCGACACGAATATGGACAGCGCTCTCGTCAACGTCTCCAGTGCGGTCAATCAGGTGGCCGTTTCCCTGCCGGACGTCTGCGGCACGCCCAGCATTCTGGAGCTGGGAATGAACATGATCGCCACCATGTATGTCGCTGTCAGCCGGAGCGGAGACGACATCTTCGCACTCTCGGAGTATGTTGACAGCAAAGTCATGCCCGCGTTTCAGCGCCAGAACGGCGTGGCCAATGTCACTGCGGTGGGCATGGTGGAAAAATCGATTCAGGTCGATCTGAACGGGGAAAAGATCGACGCGCTGAATAACAAAATTCTGGAACAGGCCAGCAGCGCCCTGGCGGACGCCAGAGCGGTGCTGGATGAGGCACAGCAGCGTGTAGATGACGGCCAGGCGGTGCTGCAACAGCAGCAGGCCCAGTTCGGCCGGATGCTGGCCTCCGGATTGTTCGGCCAGCTTGAAGCCCCGGCGGAGGAGCTGGGCGAACAGGTGCGTACCGGGATCGGCGACCTGGAGCAGCGACTGACCGAGCTGCAGACACAGATGGATGGTGCGGCGGTCGACGCGGACGAAAGCTTT
>SVKR01000152.1 GCA_015068365.1 Oscillospiraceae bacterium | reverse complement strand
CCGGAGCGGGCGGAGCGCTATCGCGGACAGGTGCTGGCCTACGCCCGGGCGCTGCGGGAGATCTTCTCACTGCCGGTGAAGCGCTGCGTCCTCTGGTTTCTGCACCCGGGCGCGGAATTTGTCTTTCCCTTGGAAAACCAATGAAAAAAGGCTTGCAATCCGGGGGCGGCTCTGCTATAATGCTGCTTGCGCCTTGTAACGGCGGGGCGTTTTGCGCACCCGCACTCAAGGCAGCCTATCTGAGGAGAAATCATTATGAAAGACGGAATCCATCCCGATTACAAGCCCACCACCATCCGCTGCGCCTGCGGCAACGTGATTGAGACCGGCAGCACCAAGCAGAACATCACCGTTGAAATCTGCTCCAAGTGCCACCCCTTCTTCACCGGCAAGCAGAAGCTGGTCGACACCAGCGGCCGCGTGGACAAGTTCAACAAGAAGTACGGCCTGTAATTCGCTTTGCGACGAACCCGGAACGGTGCATTGCTGCGCCATTCCGGGTTTTTCCGTGTCACGGGCAGCACTTGCGCGCAAGCGCGGTGTGACCTGGGCAACACCCTTTCCCCGTCTTTTGCGCTACAATGGGGGCAGAACTGACAGGGAGGAATGGATATGCTGCGCAAGATCATCCACATCGACGAGGAAAAATGCAATGGCTGCGGCGCGTGCGCTGCGGCCTGTCACGAGGGCGCCATTGAGATGGTGGACGGCAAGGCCCGGCTGATGCGGGAGAATTTCTGCGACGGGCTGGGCGACTGCCTGCCCGCCTGCCCGGCGGGGGCCATTACCTTTACCGAGCGGGAGGCGCCGGAGTATGACGCCGCGGCGGTGCGCGCCGCAAAAGGCGGCGGCTGCCCCGGGGCCGCCGTGCATCAGATGGCCGCGCGCGCACCCGCGCCCGCGCCCGGCGCTGCGCCGGTGTCCCGGCTGGGCCAGTGGCCCTGCCAGATCAAGCTGGTGCCGGTGCACGCCCCCTTCTTCGACGGGGCAAAGCTGCTCATCGCGGCGGACTGCACCGCCTACGCCTATGCCGCCATGCATGAGACTTTTCTGCGCGGCAGGGTCACCCTCATCGGCTGCCCGAAGCTGGACGCCGTGGACTACAGCGAAAAGCTGACGGCGATCCTTCGGGACAACAACATTCAGAGCGTCACCGTCGTGCGCATGGAGGTGCCCTGCTGCGGCGGGCTTACGTGGGCGGCGGAGAACGCCCTGAAGGAAAGCGGAAAATTCATCCCCTGGCAGGTGGTCACCATCTCGGTCGACGGACAGATCCTGGACGACTGAGCGCGGTGCGCGCACTTACCGGGGCGGAGGCATACAAACGACAGGAGGTAATCATCGCCATGCGCAAGAGTGTGAAGAACCATGTCAGCTGGGTCGGCTGGATCGACTGGGAGCTGGAGACCTTTCACGGAGACGACTTTTCCATCGACAACGGCTCCAGCCAGAACGCCTATCTCATCGAGGAGGAAAAATGCGTCCTGATCGACACGGTCTGGACGCCCCACCGCTTTGATTTTGTGGAGAATCTCAAGCAGGAGATCGACCTGAAGAAGATCGACTTCATCGTGGCCAACCACGGGGAGTGCGACCACTCCGGCTCCCTCACGGCGCTGATGGACGAGATCCCGGGCACCCCCATCTACTGCACCGCCAACGCGGTGAAGAGCCTTGAGGGGCAGTACGGCAAGCGGGGCTGGAACTTCCATGTGGTCAAGACCGGGGACAGCGTGGACATCGGCAACGGCAAGACCCTGACCTTTGTGGAGATGCCCATGCTCCACTGGCCGGACTCCATGGCCACCTTCCTGAGCGGGGACAACATCCTCTTTTCCAACGACGCCTTCGGCCAGCATTTCGCGGTGGAGGAGCTGTTCGCCGACAAGGCCGACGCGTGCCTGCTTTGGCGCGAGGCGCTGAAATACTACGTCAACATCCTCACCCCCTTCTCCGCCATGGTGAAGAAAAAGCTGGCAGAGATCGCGGCGCTGGATCTGCCCATCGAGATGATCGCCCCGTCCCACGGCGCCATCTGGCGCGAGAACCCCATGCAGATTGTGGAGAAGTACGCCGCCTGGTGCGACGCCTATCAGGAAAACCAGGTCACCGTGGTCTACGACACCATGTGGGAGGGCACGGCAAAGCTGGCCCACGCCATCGCCGCGGAGGTGCACCGGCAGAGCCCGGACACGGTGGTGAAGGTCTTTTCCATCGCCAAGTCCGACAAGAACGACGTGATGACCGAGGTGTTCAAGTCCCGCGCCATCGCCCTGGGCAGCCCCACGGTGTGCAACAGCTATCTCTCCTCCGTGGCGGGCTGGCTGGAATTCCTCAGGCAGCTCAAGTTCAAGAATAAGCGCGCCGCCGCCTTCGGCTGCTACGGCTGGAGCGGCGAGGCCGTGAAGCTGATGCAGGCCAGGCTCGCCGAGGCCGGCTTCGCCG
This sequence comes from Oscillospiraceae bacterium, assembly GCA_015068365.1. Taxonomy (GTDB): domain Bacteria; phylum Bacillota; class Clostridia; order Oscillospirales; family Oscillospiraceae; genus SVKR01. Next base: position 7,149 of record SVKR01000152.1, on the reverse strand, counting down.
TGGCCGAGCAGGGCATCCGCAGCCTCTGGAACCCGGAGGAGGCGGACCTGGCCCAGGTGCCCGCCCTGGCGGAATATCTGCTGGGCGAGTGACGGCGGATACGGAAACCGGGCGCCCCTTTTCCGGGGGCGCCCGGTATCCTCTTTTTTGCTGCAAATCCCCTTGCCGTACCCGGCGCGGGAGGCTATAATGGGGGAAATACTGACGAAACAGGGAGGGCTTCGGCTGTGACAGGTGAGGTTCTCGCCGCCTTTGCGCGGCAGTTCGGCCTTGAGGCCGGACAGCCCCGGCTCTTTTTCGCCCCGGGCCGGGTCAATCTGATCGGCGAACACACGGACTATAACGGCGGCCACGTCTTCCCCTGCGCGCTGACCATGGGGACGGTGTGCGCCGCGCGCGTGCGCGGCGACCGGCGGCTGCGGCTACTCTCCCTCAATTTCCCCGACGCCGGGGTGGTGGAGACGGACCTGGACCGCACTGTTCCGCTGCCGGGGGAGTGCTGGGCCAACTACGTTCTGGGCGTGGTGCGCGCCTTCGCGGCGGAGGGCCTCGCCCCGGCGCGGGGGCTGGACATCGCGTTTTACGGCGACATCCCCGCCGGGGCGGGGCTTTCCTCCTCCGCGGCGCTGGAGGTGCTGACCGGCACGGCGCTGCGGGAGCTGTTCGGCTTTCCCGTCAGCCCGACGCAGGTGGCCCTGCTGGGCCAGCGGGCGGAAAATGAGTTCATCGGGCTGTCCTGCGGCATCATGGACCAGTTCGCCAGCGCCATGGGCAGACGCGGCCACGCCATCTTCCTGGACACCGCCACGCTGGAGTATGCCTACGCGCCGCTGGCGCTGGACGGGGCGAAGCTCGTCATCGTCAACAGCATGGTCAAGCACGCGCTGGCCGGCTCGGCCTACAATGACCGCCGCCGGGAGTGCGCCCGGGCGCTGGAGGCCCTGCGCGCGGTGAAGCCGGGCCTGGCCTCCCTGGGCGCGCTGGCGCCGGAGGAGTTCGACGCGCTGGCGGGCGCCATCCCGGACGAGGTCTGCCGCCGCCGGGCCAGGCACGCGGTCTACGAAAACGCGCGCACGCGCTCGGCCTTTGACGCCCTGCAAGCCGGCGACCTTGCGCGCTTCGGCGCGCTGATGAACGCATCCCACGTCTCCCTGCGGGACGATTACGCCGTGTCCTGCCCGGAGGTGGACACGCTGGCGGCCCTGGCCTGGGAGACCCCCGGCGTGCTGGGCAGCCGCATCACCGGCGGCGGCTTCGGCGGCTGCACCGTCAGCATCGTGCGCGACGACGCGGCGGCGGACTTTGCCGGGACGGTGGCGCGCGAATACGCCCGCAAGACCGGGCTGACGCCGCAAATCTACACCGTTTCCGCCGGGGACGGCGCCCGGGAACTGAAGGAGGAGACGCTATGATCTATGACGCCATCGACGCCCTGATCGCCTACGGCACCGGATGCGGCCTGCTGGACGCGGGCGAGACCGTTTACGCCCGCAATCTGCTGCTGGACACCCTGCACGAGACCGACTATGTCCCCGGCACGGCGCGCAGCGGCTCCGCCGCCCTCGCGGACATTCTGCGGGAGCTGACGGACATCGCCGTATCGCGGGGGCTGCTCCCCGATTCCGCGGAGAACCGGGACATCTTCGACACCAAGCTGATGAACTGCCTGACCCCCCGGCCGGCCGAGGTGCGCCGCGTCTTTTGGCAGCGCTATGCCGCGTCGCCGGAGGCGGCGACAGCGTATTATTACAAGCTGGCGATGGACAGCAACTACATCCGCCGGGACCGGCTGGCGAAGGACAAGCGCTGGGTGTATGAAAGCCCCTTCGGCGCGCTGGACATCACCATCAACAAGGCCAAGCCGGAGAAGGACCCCCGGGACATCGCCGCCGCCGGAAAGGCAAAGGCGGCGGGCTATCCCATGTGCGCCCTGTGCGCGGAGAACGAGGGCTACGCCGGGCGCATCGGCCACGCCGCCCGCGCCAACCACCGCATCATCCCGCTGACGCTGGGGGGCGAGCCCTGGGCGCTGCAATACAGCCCCTACGTCTACTACAACGAGCACTGCATCGTTCTGAGCACGGAGCACCGGCCCATGCGCATCACGGAGCGCAGCTTCGTGCGCCTGCTGGATTTCGTGACACAGTTCCCCCACTATTTCGTCGGCTCCAACGCCGATCTGCCCATCGTGGGCGGCTCCATCCTCAGCCACGACCACTTCCAGGGCGGGCGCTACACCTTTGCCATGGAGCGGGCGGCGGAGGGCGCGCCCATCGCCCTGCCGGGCTTTAGCGACGTGCGCTGCTGCCGGGTGCACTGGCCGCTGAGCGTGCTGCGCCTGCGCGCGGGTGATCCGGCGCGCCTCACCGCGGCGGCAACGAAAATTCTGGCGCACTGGCGCGCTTACAGCGACGCCGCGGCGGAAATTCTGGCCGAGACGGACGCGATGCACAACACCATCACCCCCATCGCCCGGCGGCGCGGCGCGGACTATGAGCTGGACCTGACGCTGCGCAACAACCGCACGACGGCGGAGCACCCCCTGGGGCTTTTCCACCCCCACGCGGCGCGGCACCACATCAAGAAGGAGAACATCGGCCTCATCGAGGTGATGGGCCTGGCGGTGCTGCCCGCGCGGCTGGACGCGGAGCTGGACGCCGTGGCGGCGGGCATCCGCTCCGGCGCGGACCTGCGCGCGGAGGAAGCCACCGCCAAGCACGCCGACTGGGCCGAGGCCCTGCGAGCGCAGTGCGCCGGGATGGACGCCGCGGCGGCGCGCCGCTTCCTGGAAAACGAGGTGGGCCGCGTCTTCACCGACGTGCTGACCGACTGCGGCGTGTTCCCCTTCACCCCCGCCGGGGACGCGGCCTGGCAGCGTTATGTGGACAGTCTGACGGCGTTTTTGAAGTGAAAACGGCTACAAAAATCCGCTCCCCGGACGGGGAGCGGATTTTGTTTGGATGAAGTCAGTCCTCCGCGGCCTCGATGAAGTAGAGGCGGGAGAAGAAGTCCGGGAAGAAGCGGACGCGCTCGTCATAGCCGGTGGCGGCGAAGGCCGGGGCGAGCTTCACCCCGCCGTGCATCAGCACGGCGCCGGGGGCGGTGAGTTCTTCCTTTTCGCCGGGCTGGCGCACCACGCGGGCCACCACGTCGTGGATGAGGGAATCCTGGCGGATGTGGAACGGGGCGATGGTGTTCACCAGCGTACCGAAGCGCTTGATGTCCACGCTGCGCGGCTCGTTGTAGAAGCGGTAGCGCGTACTCTCGTCCAGTCCCCGGAGGAAGAAGCGGTCGTCGGGCGAGTTGGTCTGCATCAGCTCGCGCAGCAGCAGGCCCACGGCGCGCCGTCCGTCCGGCGCGACGCAGCACCACTGCCGGTCGTTGCCGCCGCGCACGCGGTAGAACTGTCCCCATTGCAGCACGTCGCGCCAGCGCTTGTAGACCGCCACCTGCTCGCTCAGCTTTTTCCGCTTGCCGGGGGAGAGGTCGCGCAGGTCGTACTCATAGCCCAAAAGCCCGAAGGCCGCCACGTTCAGCCGGGTGTCCAGCGGGGTGTCCCGCAGGGTCTGGTGGTTGGGGGCGGAGGAGATGTGCGCCCCGATGCAGCTTTGCGGATAGCCGTAGCTGTAGCCCTCCTGGATGTCGGCGCGGGAGAGCGCGTCGGTGTTGTCGCTGGCCCAGATCTGGGGGAAATAGCTCAATATGCCCAGGTCGAAGCGGTTGCCGCCGGCGGCGCAGCCCTCGAAGAGGATGTCCGGGAAGCGCTCCGTCAGCGCCGCCATCACCCGGTAAAGCCCCAGGATGTAGCGGTGGGCGGTCTCGCCCTGGCGCTGCGGCGGGAGGGCGGGGGAGTAGACGTCGGAGAAATTGCGGTTATAGTCCCACTTGACGTAGCTGATCTCCGCGGAGGAGAAGACCTCCGTCATCCTGTCGATGAGATGGTCCTGCACGGCGGGGTTGGCCAGGTCCAGGATGCGCTGGGTGCGCCCTTCGCTGTGGGCCTTGCCCGGAATGGCCATGACCCAGTCGGGGTGGGCGCGGTAGAGCTCGCTGTTGACGTTGACCATCTCCGGCTCCACCCAGATGCCGAAGTCCAGCCCCAGCGCCCGGATTTTGCGGGCCAGGCCTGCAAGGCCGTTCGGCAGCTTTTTGGGGTTGGGCGTCCAGTCGCCGAGGGAGCGGGTGTCGTCGCTGCGCTCGCCGAACCAGCCGTCGTCCATGACGAACAGCTCGACGCCCACATCGCGCCCGGCCTTTGCCAGAGAGACGAGGCTGCTCTCGGAGATGTTGAAATAGCAGGCCTCCCAACTGTTGAGCAGCACCGGCCGGGTCTTATGCTTCCATCTCCCCCGGACGATGTGCTCCCGCACGAAAAAATGCATACCGCGGCTCAGGCCGGAAAAGCCCTCCGCCGAATAGCTCATGACCGCCTCCGGGGTCTCAAAGCGCTCCCCGGGCGCAAGGCGCCAGCGGAAGCCCAGGGGCTGGATGCCCTGGACGATGCGCACCTTGCCGAACGCGCCGATCTCCACGGCGGCATAGTGGCTGCCGCTGTAGATGAGGTTGAAACCCCAGCAGTCGCCTGCGTCCTCCGTGGCGGCGGGGCTGTGGACGATGAAGAAGGGGTTGCAGCGGCTGGAGGACGCGCCGCTGCGGCTCTCCACGGTGAATTTGCCGGCGCTGAGCGCGACGGTGTGCTTCTCCATCTCCCGCGCCCAGGCGCCGCGGAAGCTGGTGACCGCCACGCGCTGCGCGGGCAGGTCGAGCTGCAAGGACAGCAGGCGCAATATGTCCACCGGGGCGTCGGCGTCGTTGCGCAGCACGCTCCTGCGGCAGATGCAGTCGCACTCCGGCCAGACGTAATAGTGTAGTCCCAGCGCAAGGCCGTAGTTGCGGTCCCGGTAGAAAACGCACAGGTGCTCCGCCTTGCCGTCCCCGGCATAGCTGCCGGGCAGGGGGCTCTGGGGGGGCTGGGTGTCGTCGATGCTGTGGCTTTCGTACAGGAAGTCGTTGGTGGCCCCGCCGTCGGGGTTGATCAGCTCCAGCATGGGCTCGCGCAGGTCGCCCTTGCCCAGGGAGGAGAACTCCAGGCACACGTCCTCCAGCGAAAGCTCCGGGTGCGCAGCGTCGTAGACGACGGTGTTGCCCGGGGCGAAGGCGCGCTTCTCCGTCAGCGCGTCCAGGTCGCCCTCCGTCTCCAGGGGGACGCGCCGGCCGTAGTAAAGCATTTCCGGCTGGCCCGTGGGCAGGATGCGGAAGGCATAGGTGGTGCGCTGCGTTTCCAGCACGAAGGCCGCTCGCGCCGCGGCGATGACACGGATCATGGCTTGCCGTCTCCTTTCCGTTTGTTCCTTGGTTCTTAATTCTGATTATTTATTATAATGGGAAATATTCCCGCTTGTCAAAGCAATTCTTGCCCGCTTGCCCTTGCAAATCCCCTGCGGCGATGATAGAATATTTTTACAAAATTTCAGAATGGAGTTGACCGCATGGAAGATCAACGCATCGTCAAGAGAAATCTGATCATGTTCCCCATCGGCACCGTCGGCAGGGATATGATGTATAACCTTGTCACCAGCTATCTGCTGACCTTTGTGCTGTTCACCCATAAGCTCACCGCCGCCCAGCTGACCGCCATCACCGGCATCATGGTGGCCGCCCGCGTGTTCGACGCGCTGAACGACCCCATCATGGGCAACATCATCGAGCGCACCCGTACCCGCTGGGGCAAGTTCAAGCCCTGGCTGGTCATCGGCATCCTCTCCACCGCCGTGGTCATCTATCTGTCCTTCAACGTGCAGCTGCAGGGCTGGGGCTTCGTGTGGTTCTTCGGCATCATGTACTTCCTCTACTCCATCACCTACACCATGCACGACATCTCCTACTGGGGCATGGTCCCGGCGCTGAGCTCGGACGCCGACACCCGCAACAAGTACACCTCCCGCGCCACGCTCTTCGCCGGCATCGGCGGCGTGCTGGCCGCCAGCTTCATCCCGATGTTCACCGCCGGCGGCAGCGCCATCGGCGGCAACGCCGTGACCGCCTACGGCCGCGTGGCCCTCATCATCGCCATCCTGGGCCCGGTGTTCCTGGCCTTCACGGTCTTCGGCGTCAAGGAGACCCGCAGCTATGACGACGACCCGGTCCCGCCCATCAGCCTGAAAAAGATCGTCAGGACCATCACCGGCAACGACCAGCTGCTGTGGATCTCGCTGATCTTCCTGCTGCAGCAGATCGGCAACGGCATCGTCATGGCCGGCGTGGGCCAGACCTACATCTATGTGGAGTACGGCTACGAGGGCGGCTTTTTCACCATCTTCCAGATGCTCGGCATGCTGGTGACGGCCTTCCTCATGCTCTTCTACCCCGCCATCTCCCGCAAGGTCACCCGCAAGCAGCTCATGCACCAGCTCATGGGCATCTCCGTCGTGGGCTACGCCATCATGCTGGTCCCCTCGCTGATTTTGAAGACCGGCGCCGTGTCCGTCGCGGGCTTTGACCTGAAGTTCGTGCTGCTGACGCTGGGCTACATGGCCGCCAACTTCGGCCAGTACGGCTTCTACCTCATCATGATGATCTCCATCATGAACACCGTGGAGTACAACGAGTGGAAGCACGGCACCCGGGACGAGGGCATCGTCTCCTCCCTGCGGCCGTTCCTCACGAAGATGGCCTCCGCCCTCACCGTCGCCATCGCCAACATCACCTACATCGTGTTCAACATCATCCACTACACCAACGGCATCGCCGACCTGGAGCAGGCCGCCAGCGCCGGGGAGATCACCGCCGAGCAGAAGGGCATCGAGATCGACGCGCTGCTCTCCGGCGTCCAGTCCGGCCAGTCCCTGGGGCTGCTGCTGGTGATGACCGTGCTGCCCTGCGTGCTGATGTTCCTGTCCTACATCCTCTACCAGCGCAAGTACACGCTGAACGAGGAGACCTATGAGCGCATCCGCAACATCCTCAGGCAGCGCAAGGAAGGAAACGGCTGATATAACTACGGCAAATAGGGCGCGTTGCAAAATACGCAATGTGTCATTGCGAGGCCCCGCAAGGGGCCGTGGCAATCCGTTTTTCCTATGAAAGGAAGTACGGATTCCCACGCCACGACTTTTCGCCTTCGCGAAAAGTGCGCACTGGCTCGGAATG
>SVKR01000151.1 GCA_015068365.1 Oscillospiraceae bacterium | reverse complement strand
GTCCCGGTAGAGGCGCATCTCCCCCTTGCCCAGGGCTTTGGTATCGCTGGCGAAAAGCACCTGGTCGGTGCGCACGCCGGTATCTGTGAAGATGGGATCGTCCCCGGCCTCGTCGCACATCCGGCGGATCTCCCCGGTCTGCCAGGCGTTCCAGTCCCGGATGTTGTCGTAGGGCAGATCCTCCCCGGCCAGGAAGCCGGTGGGGAGGTATCGGAAGGTAAAGCCGCATTTCCAGCAGCGCACGCGGTCGTCCTTGCTCTGCAGGGCGCCGCTGCCGCACTTGGGACAGAGGAACAGCAGCGTCTCCAGGTGCTCCGCCAGCCGCCGTCCCCGGTATCGGATGGGGTTTTTCCGGGCCCTTGCGCAGGCGTCCTCCCGGAGATCCCGGCCGATGGCCTCGTTGATGGCGGCGGGGGTCATGGCCTTCAGCTCCTGGGGGGAGTAGACCTTCACCACCCGGCCCTCCATCCGGCCCCGCCGTGCGGAGTCCCCGGACCAACGGGGGCTGGCGAGGTAGCCGCCGGTGAGCTTATAGGTCACCAGGGACGCCCCGGAGGTGCGGGCCAGCTTGCCGATAGAGGGGAGAAAGGAGCCGGTGACCCCGTCCCAGGTTCGGTTCCCCTCCGGGAACACCGCCACGCTGTACCCCTTCCGCAGCCGCCGCGTCATGGCCATCACCGTGCCCGCGGCGCTGCCGCTCTTCTGCCGGGGAATGGGGTCCATAGCCCAGGCGATGAGCTTTCCCGCCAGCCCGGAGCGGAGGATATGCTCGCTGGCCACGAAGTACATGGGCTCCTTAAAGCTGCAGCCGGCCAGAATGGGATCCCAGTTGGTGACGTGGTTGCACACCAGCATAAAGGGCCCCTTCACCTTGGCCGGGACCGCACGGAAGCCGAAGCGCAGCCAGACGATGAACGCGGCCAGCGGCCGGAGCAGCTTCCACAGGAACTCGTGACGCTTTCGGGGGTAGACCGGTTCTTCCGCCTGTTTCCCGGTTTGCTTTTCGGTCTGTCCGTCGGCGCTTTCCGCGGGCATTTCCCTGGCGCGGTCTTCCATGGCGTCTCCTTTCCGGATGGGAAACACATACTCCCTCACTATATCACAACGATGACATTATACAGCATTTCCCGCCGCAGTTCAAACAGGAAATGCGTTTGTGAACATTTTTTTGCGCCGGGCTTTCCCTCTTTTTTTTCAAGGCAGAGTGTGATATAATACCTTGATACAATGAGATAGTATACCCCCGGCCGCCCCTGGCCGGGCTCGGATAAGAAAGGCAGACTTGGATCGTATGAGTATTCTGGAAAAGATCTTCGGCTCCCACAGCGACCGGGAGGTAAAGCGCGTCCTGCCCATCGTGGACAGGGTGGAGGCGCTGAGCGACGAGTATGCCGCCCTCTCCGACGAGGACCTCAAGGCCAAGACGGTGGAGTTCAAGGCGCGGTACGCCAATGGCGAGGACCTGGACTCCCTGCTGCCGGAGGCCTTCGCCGCCGTGCGGGAGGCAAGCTGGCGGGTGCTGGGCATGAAGCCCTTCCGGGTACAGCTCATCGGCGGCGTGGTGCTCCATCAGGGCCGCATCGCTGAGATGAAGACCGGCGAGGGCAAGACCCTGGTGGCCGTGCTCCCGGCGTATCTGAACGCCCTCACCGGCGAGGGGGTCCACATCGTCACCGTCAACGACTACCTGGCCCGCCGCGACAGCGAGTGGATGGGTAAGGTGCACCGGTTCATGGGCTTGTCCGTGGGCCTGATCGTCCACGGCCTCACCGGGGACGAGCGCCGGGCGGCCTACGCCGCGGACATCACCTACGGCACCAACAACGAGATGGGCTTCGACTACCTCCGGGACAACATGGCCCTCTACAAGGAGGACATGGTCCAGCGGGGCCACGCCTTCGCCATCGTGGACGAGGTGGACTCCATCCTCATCGACGAGGCCCGCACCCCCCTCATCATCTCCGGCCAGGGGGACGAGAGCACGGACCTCTACCGCCAGGTGGAGGACTTCGTCTCCCGCCTGCAGAAAAAGGTCTACGCCTCCACGGACACCAAGGCCGAGGAGGACGAGGACGTCGACGCCGACTACATCGTGGACGAAAAGGCCCGCAGCGTCACGCTGACGGCCAGGGGCATCGCCAAGGCGGAGCAGCACTTCGGACTGGAGAACCTCTCCGACCTGGAAAACGCCACACTGAGCCACCACATCAACCAGGCCATCCGCGCCCACGGCATCATGAAGCGGGACATCGACTATGTGGTGAAGGACGGCGAGATCATCATCGTGGATGAGTTCACGGGCCGGCTGATGCTGGGCCGCCGCTACAGCGAGGGGCTGCACCAGGCCATCGAGGCCAAGGAGCACGTGGACGTGCAGCACGAGAACAAGACCCTCGCCACCATCACCTTCCAGAACTACTTCCGCATGTACGAAAAGCTCTCCGGCATGACCGGCACCGCCGTCACCGAGCAGGAGGAGTTCGTCTCCATCTACGGCCTGGACATCATCGAGGTGCCCACCAACAAGCCCGTCGTCCGCAAGGACTGGCCGGACGTGGTGTACAAAAACGAAAACGGCAAAAACCGCGCCATCATCCAGCAGATCGTCACCTGCCATGAAAAGGGCCAGCCGGTGCTGGTGGGCACGGTGAGCATCGAGAAGAGCGAGTTTCTCTCCAAGCTCCTGCAGCGCACCGGCATCCCCCACAACGTGCTGAACGCGAAGAACCACGAGCGCGAGGCGGAGATCGTGGCCCAGGCGGGCAAGCTGGGCGCCGTGACCATCGCCACCAACATGGCCGGCCGCGGCACCGACATCATGCTGGGCGGCAACGCCGAATTTCTGGCGAAAAACGACCTGAAAAAGGCCGGATACGACGATGACATCATCGCCGAGGCCACCGGCTATGCCGACACGGACAATGCCGACATCCTCGCCGCCCGCGCCCTGTACGCCGAGAAGCTGGAGGCGCACAAGGCGGTCACCGCCGCGGAGGCGGAGTCCGTGCGCGCCGCCGGGGGACTGTTCATCCTCGGCACGGAGCGCCACGAATCCCGGCGCATCGACAACCAGCTGCGCGGCCGCGCCGGCCGCCAGGGCGACCCGGGCGAAAGCCGCTTCTTCCTGGCGCTGACGGACGACGTGATGCGCCTGTTCGGCTCCGAGCGGGTCATGGCCATGATGGAGACGCTGAAGCTGGAGGAGGACACCCCCATCGACGCTAAGATCCTCTCCAACGCCATCGAGCAGGCCCAGAAGACCGTGGAAAGCCGCAACTTCCAGACCCGCAAGGCCACCCTGGAATACGACGACGTGATGAACGCCCAGCGCAAGATCATCTACGGCCAGCGCAACCGGGTGCTCAGCGGGGAGGACGTGCAGGACTCCATCCGCAGCATGATCGAGGAGTTCATCCGCGACAGCGTCGGCACGGTCGATCCCCGGAGCCCGGAGGAGCTGGAGGAGCTTCTGAGTCCCTTCTATCCGCTGTTCCTCTATCGCAACGCCATCCCCTACAGCGAGCACATGAAATGCGAGGATATCCGTGCGCAGGTGCAGTCCGCCGCCGACAAGGCCTATGAGCGCAAGGCGGAGGAGCTGGGCCCCATGCCCGACGGCACGCCGCTGATGCGGGAGCTGGAGCGCGTGATCTTGCTGCGCGTGGTGGACGAATACTGGATGGACCACATCGACGCCATGAGCGAGCTGCGCAAGGGCATCGGCCTGCGGGGCTACGGCAACGTCAACCCCGTGGACGCCTACCGGCAGGAGGGCTTCGACATGTTCGAGACCATGGTCGCCGGCATCCGCCAGGAGGTCGTCCGCCGCATCTATCTCGTGCGCGTGCGCAAGGAGCAGGGCGTGGAGCGCAAAAGCGTCGTCAAAAACCCCGTCACCAACGTGGGCGGGGACGCCAGCGTGAAACGCCAGCCCGTCAAGCGCGAAAAGAAACCCGGCCGCAACGACCCCTGCCCCTGCGGCAAGCTGCGTCCCAACGGATTGCCGATGAAGTATAAGGACTGCTGCGGCAAGAACGCCTGATCTCGCGGGGCCTTTCCGCGCAGTACCGCATCTCCGAATTTCGCCGTACCTTCCAGTACAGCCGAAATTCCTCGATTTTGTCCTGCGCGAAAAATCCGCCGCGAGGATTCGCTGTGCCTTTTCGCGCAGTACCGCATTTCCGAATTTCGCCGTACCTCCAGTACAGCCGAAATTCCTCGATTTTGTCCTGCGCGAAAAATCCGCCGCGACGCCTTTGCAGTCTCTGCCGCTGCAATTTATATGCAAAATGAGGGTATTATGAGCTTTACCGACCACACCGCCGCGAACGGCGTGCAATACCTGACGGCCTCCACCATCGCCCGGCACCACGCCTTCACCACCCGCATCGGCGGGGTCAGCACCGGGCACCTGGAAAGCCTCAACCTCTCCGTCAGCCGCGACCCGGTCTTTGCCCACGTGGCGGAAAATTACCGCCGGCTGGGCGAGGCTGCGGGCATTGACACCACGTGCCTGGCCGTCACCAAGCAGGTGCACGGCAAGGTGGTGCGCACCGTCACGGCGTCCGACAGACACACCCTGGGCGAGCCGGTGCCCTATGAGGCGGACGGACTGGTGACCGCCACGCCGGGCCTGGCCCTCATCTGCTATACGGCCGACTGCGTGCCGGTGCTGCTGTGCGACGACGCCCACGGCGTCATCGCCGCGGTGCACTGCGGCTGGCGCAGCAGCGTGGCCGACATTCTGGGCGAGGCCATGGCCGCCATGGCCGCCCTGGGCGCGGAGGCGTCCGCCACCGCCGCCGCCATCGGCCCGGCCATCTCCCGCTGCTGCTTTGAAGTGGGCGGCGAGGTCATCGAGGCCGTGGAGGCCTATCTGGGCGGCGACACCGCCGGGCTTTATGCCCCGTCGGCGGCGGAGGGGAAGTTCCTTCTGGACCTGAAGGCCGCCAACGCCCGGCGCCTTGTGCAGCTCGGCGTGCCGGCGAACTCCATCGCCGTCTCCGACGAGTGCACCTTCTGCCGCCCGGAGAAATACTGGTCCCACCGCTACACCCACGGGCGGCGGGGGAACCAGGGCGCAATCATTGTGTTATGAAAGAATTGGAGTGCATCCATGAAACTGACAGGGAACCAATTGCTAGCCCTCGCCCTTGCCCTCGCGCTTTTGCTGACGGGCTGCGGCGCATCAGGCGGCGGGGCGCAGACGGACATACCGGACCCGGCCTATGACCAGGTCATGCCCGGCACAGAGGTCAAGGAGCGCACCCCGGCGGACCGACTGTTCTCCCTGAACTATGACCCGGAGGCGCCGCTCAACCCCATCCGGGCGGAGAGCTCTGCCAACATGCAGTTCTGGTCGCTGCTGTATGACAGCGTGTTCACCGTGAACCCGGACTGGTCCGTCAGCAGCGAAGTGGTCACCGAATGGACCAGCGACGATTATATCTGGTGGGTGTTCCACATCGACACGTCCATCACCTTCTCTGACGGCGAAGGGCTCACCGCGGCCGATGTGACCTACTCCATCCAGCGGGCACAGCAGTCCTCCCATTACGCCAACCGCCTCAGCATCATCTACGGCATCAGCGCCCTGAGCAGCGATACCTTTGCCATCACCACCAAGTATGCCAACTGCCAGTTCCCGGCGCTGCTGAACATCCCCATCATCCGCAAGGGCGACTATTTTGAAGACCGCCCGGTGGGCACCGGGCCCTACATGCTCTCGGAGGAGGGCGACCGGCTGGTCATCAATCCGCTCAGCCGCCACGCGGAGGAGATGCCGCTGCAGACCATCTACCTGCTCGACTGCATGGACACCTCTGACCGCATCCGCGCCTTTGAAGAAGCCCGCATCGACCTGGTGGTCAACGACCCCACGGGCATGTACAACCTGGGCTACGGCAGCAGCAACGAGACCCGCTATTTTGACACCACGAACCTGCATTTTATCGGCTTCAACACCGAAAGCATGTACTTTCTGACCGCTGCGGCCCGCTGCGCCGTGGGCTTTGCCGCGGACCGGGACTATGTGGTCACCTCGCTGATGAATGACTGCGGCGTGGCCGCCACGCTGCCTGTGCACCCCGGCAGCGCGTACTATAACGAGGCCTACGCCAAGACCTTCAACTTCGACCCGGAAAAGGCCGCGCTGATGTTTGAAAACGCCGGCGTGCAGGACTATGACAACGACGGCAAGCTGGAGATGCTGGTCACCGGCATCGTGGTGGAGCTGAACATCCGCTTCATCGTCAACAGCGACTCCACCGCCAAGGTGCTGGCCGCCCGCAAGATCTGCGAGCAGCTCAATGACCTGGGCATCACCACCACGCTCTATGAGCTGACCTGGTCCGACTACATCGAGCGGCTGGAAACGGGCGATTTCGACATGTACTACGGCGAGATACGCCTCACGCCGGACTGGAACCTGTCGGAGCTGTTCCGCCCCCGGGAAAACCGCAGCAAGGACACCACCTTCCAGGGCATGAACTATTCCCGCACCCGGGACAACAACTATCTCGCGCTGTATGAGCGCTATCTGGGCGAGGCGGAGGAGGCCCGGCGCTATGAGGACTTCCAGGACATCAGCCGCTACATCACCGAAACCGGCATCATCCTGCCCATCTGCTTTGAACGCCGCGAGCTGCTGACCCACCGCGGCGTCGCCACCGGCATCAGCGCCACGCAGTACGACGTTTTTCATAATTTCAACGAATGGACGATTGAGCTGAAATGAGAAGCCTTGTCAAGAAAATCATGGCCGCCATCGACCGGGTGTTCCAGGTCATCTGCCGCATCTTTCCGCGAAAGTTCCGGGAGGGCTTCATCGTGCGCTTCCACCGCCTGTGGACCTACGGCTTTTTCGGCTGCATCAACACCGCCATCGACTATGGCCTGTACGCGCTGCTTTACTATGTGCTGGGCGCGCCGGTGGCCCTGGCCCAGATCGTCGGCCTCATCTGCGGGAGCAGCAACGGCTATCTGCTCAACAGCAGCATCACCTTTGAGGAAGGGCGCGGCCGCACAAAGGGGCAGTATTTTCAGTATGTGGGCGTGGACATTTTTCTGGCGCTGTTCACCGGGGCCTTCATGCAGTGGGCCGAGACCCACATCCCCCTGCCCATGATCCTCGTCAAGGTCTGCATGACCGCCTTCGTCACGGTCATACATTATATAGTATATAAGAAGCTGGTCTTTAAAATCGGAAAAGAAGAACGCCACGAATGACCAAACCATCCCGTCGAAATCGAATGGAAAGTGGAGGATCGCCATGAATGACAGAGAACTTCTCCGCATCGCAAAGGAAGCGTCCCTCAACGCCTACGTCCCTTACTCCGGCTTCCCGGTGGGCGCCGCGCTGGAATGTGACGACGGCACGGTCTACACCGGCTGCAACGTGGAAAACGCCGCCTACGGCGACACCATCTGCGCCGAGCGCTGCGCCGTGGTCAAGGCGGTCAGCGAGGGGCACCGCAGCTTCAGCCGCATCGCCATCTACGGCGAGGGCCAGGGCTACTGCATGCCCTGCGGCTCCTGCCGCCAGGTGCTGTCCGAGTTCTCCCCGGACATGGAGGTGCTGTGCGCCAAGGCCGGCGGCAGCTACGTCAGCTATCCGCTGACACGGCTGATGCCCTATAAATTCAATTTCTGAGACCAATCCAAGTAAAGAGAGAGTTAAACCTATGAAGAAGACTGTTCAGCGCGGCATTCTGACTTTGCTGTGCGCGCTCATGCTGCTCTCGGCGCTGCCCGCCGCGGCGGCGGCCGATAACGGCACCGGCTTTCCCGACGTGCCGGAGGGCGTGTGGTACGCACAGTACCTGACCCCGATCATGCATGCCCAGGCGATGATGGGCGTCAACAACATCATCACCGGCATGTGGGACGACGACTATAACGGCCTGGCCTTCCACCCCAACGACTACGTGACCCGGGGGCAGTTCCTCAAAATGATCTTTGAGGCGGCCTCCTCCAGCGGCAACGAGGTCGCGCTGACCGTCAACGAAGCGCAGAAAAACGCCCACTGGGCGGGGAAGTACTACACCATGGCCGCCGCGGACAACGTCCTGATCGCTGACCCCTATGCCAGCGGCAGCGGCGTGCAGCAGATGTTCGAGTGCACCGCAGCGGAGCTGGACAAGCCCATCTTCCGCTATGAGATGGCGGTCATCCTGAACAACGTCTGCCGCAACATCGCCATGCAGAAGACCGTGAACGTGGACGCGCCGGAGACCCACATCACCGACTACGCCGCGATTCCGGAGCGCTTCGTCACCGCCGTGGAGCAGATGTACGGCAAGGGCCTGCTGACCGGTGACGAAAACGGCAGCTTCAACGGCTGGGACTACTTAAACCGCGCCCAGGCCGTCGCCGTCATCTACAAGTTCCTCTTCGTCGACACCATCCAGGGCGAGGGATTGCAGGACTGGGCCAGCTACTCCGTGGTCAAGTCCGGCGCCACCGGCAGCAATTATCTGCTGGCAAGCCCGCAGGATTCCTTCGCCAACTGGCTCAGAAACGGCCATGTGGACGGCTGGGGCAACATTGACGCCGAGGCCAAGATCAAGCTGTTCGGCAGCGCCTACAAGTCCTATTTCACCTCCTCCTATGACGCGGCGAACTATATGGAGACCGTCTCCGTCCCCATCTGGACCGTGGACAAGTCCGGGCAGAAGATTGCCTCCTCCGTGGGCATCGTGGTCAACAAGGCCGTGGCCGCCGAGGTACACGACATCTTCCAGATGATCTTCGACGACCCGGAGCAGTTCCCCATCTACGGCGGCTGGAGCGCCGGCGGCGCCCGCTATACCGACACCATGCGCCATTCCTGGGGCTGCGCCATCGACGTCAACGCCCTGTATAACTGCGAGTGCAATACCTATAACGGCGCGCTGCGGGTCACCTGCGGCTACGGCTGGTGGCCGCTGAACACCGTCTGGACCATGTATGCCGGGTCGCTGAGCGCCAGCAGCATCTACTCCATCGGCAAGAATGAGGGCGACTACGGCCACAGCGTGGTCAAGGCCTTTGCCACCTACGGCTGGGGCTGGGGCGGCAACGGCTACAGCAGCGGAAAGAAGTACGATTACATGCACTTCTCCGTCCTGCCCTCCGGCGGCTGATCGCTACATTTTGTGCCGGATCCCGCCGAAAACCACAATCTGCATTTTGCACAAAAATCAATCGAAAAAATCTGTAAAAAATACAAAATTCCCTCTTGACAGTAAGAGGGAATTTTGTTATTCTAATCAAGCGCGTGGGCAAAGTGCGCCCATTGCGCGATGCGATGAAGCGGGAGATTGCTCCGATGAGGAGGTAACTTCCGTGGAGTATGTCCGGTACCGCCACCCTTGGCGGTACACAATCGGGCGGCTGAGATTTTCCGAGAGCCAGACGAACAAGCGCGTATATCGTCTGCGGCGGGAAAGAAACCGGCCAAAGCGGCGAATCCCAGGGTCTTGCGTACCCCGGAACAGCCGGCCGGTTTGTTTTTCGGCCAGGGTCTGATACGCACGGTGTGGTGGAAAGAAAATTTCATCCGTACGACAACAAAAGGCGCTGCCCAATGGCGCCGAATATCGTACGAATTTGGAGGAAAGTACACATGGCAACCGCAAAGAAACAGATCCGCATCCGTCTCAAGGCCTATGATCACCAGCTCATCGACGTCGCTGCCGAGAAGATCGTCGAGACCGCCAAGCGCACTGACGCCAAGGTCTCCGGCCCCATCCCGCTGCCGACCCAGACCGAGATCGTGACCATCCTGCGCGCTGTTCATAAGTATAAGGACAGCCGCGAGCAGTTCGAGCGCCGCACCCACAAGCGCCTGATCGACATCATCAACCCCACCCAGAAGACCGTCGAGGCGCTGATGAGCCTGGAGCTTCCTGCCGGCGTTGAGATCGAGATCAAGCTTTGATTTTTCGTCATACCGCGCTGCGCCGCCTTGCCGTACACACGGTACTGCCTGCGGCGGCGCGCCTTGTCTGACGAAAAATCCCGCCCCCGCAACACAATATTATCAATGACCCAATTCCCGCCGACTTGCGTGAGGCGGGAGGGTTAAGTTGCCAGCCTCTGTTCCGGTTTTCCGCGGTTTAACCCGCCGCGGCGGATTATGCGAGGTAACCAATAACCTTGAAGGAGGATATCATTCATGAAGAAAGCCATCATCGGCAAGAAGATCGGCATGACGCAGATCTTCGATGAGGCGGGCAAGGTCGTTCCCGTGACCGTCATCGAAGCCGGCCCCTGCGTGGTCGTGCAGAAGAAGACCGTCGAAAAGGAAGGCTATGCCGCCGTCCAGCTGGGCTTTGAAGCCGCAGCGGAGAAGCAGCTCACCAAGCCGGAAAAAGGCCACTTCGCCAAGGCCGGCGTGGAAGCCAAAAAGCATCTGAAGGAGTTCCGCCTGGAAAACAGCGACGAGCTGAACGTGGGCGACGTCGTGACCGCTGACGCCTTTGCCGCCGGCGACCACATTGACGTGACCGGCATCAGCAAGGGCCACGGCTACCAGGGCGCCATCAAGCGTTTCCATGCGCAGCGCACCCCCACCACCCACGGCGGCGGCCCTGTCCACCGTCAGTCGGGTTCCATGGGCTCCTCTTCCAGCCCCTCCCGCATCTTTAAGGGCCACATCGGCGCCGGTCACATGGGCGTCGATCAGGTCACCGTGCAGAACCTGGACGTCGTCAAGGTCGACCCCGAGCTCAACATGATCGTTGTGCGCGGCGCTGTTCCCGGCCCCAAGGGCGGGATCGTCTACCTGAAGAACACCGTCAAGACCATCGTCGAGAAGCAGGCCGGCGCCGGCATCAGCGTCAACCCGCAGAAGGCCTCCGCACGTGTCAACCCGCAGAAGGCTTCCGCCCGCAACAAGTAAGGAAAGGAGAGTGTCTTAAATGCCGAAAGCAGTTATGTATGATATGGCCGGCTCCAAGGTCGGCGAGATCGAGCTCTCCGAAGCCATCTTCGGGATCGAGCCCAACGAATCTGTCCTGCACGACGCGGTCAAGAACTATCTGGCCAACCAGCGTCAGGGGACCCAGAGCGCTCTCACCAAGGGCGAGGTTCATTTTTCCACCATCAAGCCCTGGCGCCAGAAGGGCACCGGCCGCGCCCGCGCCGGTTACAAGGGCAGCCCCGTGTGGACCCACGGCGGCGTAGCCTTCGCCCCCAAGCCCAGAGATTACAGCTACACCCTCAACAAGAAGGTGCGCCGTCTGGCCCTCAAGTCCGCCCTCTCCGCGAAGGCCCAGGCTGAGGAGATCATCGTGATCGACGGTCTGAAGATGGACGAGATCAAGACCAAGACCTTCAAGGCCTTCCTGGACAAGATCGGCGCCACCGGCAAGACCCTGGTCGTGAACGCCGCCGTGGACGAGAAGGTCATCAAGTCCGCCCGCAACATCGCCGGTGTTCAGACCACCATCGCCACGATCCTGAACCCCTATATGGTCCTGAACAACAGCCTCCTGGTCGTTGACAAGGCCGCCCTTGAGAAAATCGAGGAGGTGTACGCATAATGAGAACCGCTTACGATATCATTATCCGCCCCATCATCACCGAGCAGTCCATGGAGGACATGGACATCAAAAAGTACGTTTTTGAAGTTGCGAAGGATGCGAACAAGGTGGAGATCGCCAAGGCCATCGAGGAGATCTTCGGCGTCACCGTGATCAAGGTCACCACCACCCACATGCGCGGCAAGACCAAGCGCGTGGGCGCCAACCCGTCCGGCACCAGCAAGAGCTGGAAAAAGGCTGTCGTCAAGCTGAGCGAGGATTCCAAGAACATTGAAATCTTCGAGAACATGGCATAAGGGAGGAAGGAACAATGTCGATTAAAACCTACAGACCGACCACTCCCGCCCGTCGCCAGATGACGGTCTCCGGCTTCGACGGCGTCGACAAGCACGCCGCCCCGGAAAAGAGCCTGGTCGAAGTCCTCAAGAAGCATTCCGGCCGCAACAGCTACGGCCGCATCACCGTCCGCCACAAGGGCGGCGGCAACCGCCAGAAGTACCGCGTCATCGACTTCAAGCGCAACGACAAGCTGGGCATGTTCGCCACGGTCGACCGCCTGGAGTATGACCCCAACCGCAGCGCCTTCATCGCCCTGGTCACCTATGAGGACGGCGAGAAGCGCTACATTCTGGCCCCCAACGGCCTGAAGGCCGGCGACAAGATCGTTGCCGGGCCCGACGCCGACATCATCGCCGGCAACGCGCTGCCCCTGGCCAACATCCCCGTCGGCACCATCATCCACAACATCGAGCTGTACCCCGGCAAGGGCGCGCAGCTGGTCCGCTCCGCCGGTGTCGCGGCGCAGCTGATGGCGAGAGAGGGCAACATGGCCACGGTCCGCCTCCCCTCCGGTGAGTTCCGCAAGGTCCGCATGAACTGCATGGCCACCATCGGTCAGGTCGGCAACATCGACCACGCCAACGTCCACATCGGCAAGGCCGGCCGCAAACGCCACATGGGCGTGCGTCCCACGGTGCGCGGCTCCGTCATGAACCCCTGCGACCACCCCCACGGCGGCGGCGAGGGCAAGAGCCCTGTGGGCCGTCCCGGCCCTGTGACCCCCTGGGGTAAGCCGGCACTGGGTTACAAGACCCGCAAGACGAAGAACGCCACGGACAAGTTCATCGTCAAGCGCCGCAACGCGAAGTAAGGAGGGAAAAGAGCAATGAGCAGAAGCATCAAGAAGGGCCCCTTCGCCGCTCCCGAGCTGCTGAAGAGAGTCAACGAAATGAACAAGTCCGGCAACAAGGCCGTCGTCAAGACCTGGAGCCGCGCTTCCACGATTTTCCCGTCCTTCGTCGGACACACCATCGCTGTGCATGACGGCCGCCGTCACGTTCCCGTGTATGTCACCGAGGACATGGTCGGCCACAAGCTCGGCGAATTCGCCCCGACCCGCACCTTCCGCGGCCACTCCGGCGGCAAGACCGGCAAGTAAGGAGGAGATATTGAAATGGAAGCTAGAGCTCAAATGAAATATGCGCGTATCTCTCCCAGAAAGGTCAAGATCGTCTGCGATCTGATCCGCGGCAAGGACACCAAGGTCGCCCGCGCCATCCTTGAGAACACCCCCAAGGCTGCCAGCGAGCTGATGGTGAAGGTGCTCAACAGCGCTGTCGCCAACGCCGAGAACAACCTGGGCCTTGACCCCGAGAAGCTGTATGTCTCCGAGACTTACGCCGATCCCGGCCCCATCATGAAGCGCGGCATGCCCCGCGCCCAGGGCCGTATGTACCGCATCAACAAGAGAACCAGCCACATCACCATCGTCGTGGCTGAGAAAGAGTAAGGGAGGAGGCAGATTATGGGACAGAAAGTTCATCCCCACGGAATGCGCGTCGGCGTCATCAAGGACTGGGATTCCCGCTGGTACGCAAGACCTGATAAAGTCGGCGATCTGATCGTCGAGGATCACAAGATCCGCAACTATCTGAAGAAGACCCTGTACAGCGCCGGTGTTCCCACCATCGAGATCGAGCGCGACAGCGCCAAGGTCCGCATCTATATCCACTGCTCCCGCCCCGGCGTCGTGATCGGCAAGGGCGGCGCTGAGATCGAGCGCCTCCGCCTGGAGGTCGAGAAGATGATCGGCAAGCCGGTCGCCCTCTCCATCGTCGAGGTCCGCACCCCCGATACCAACGCCCAGCTGGTCGCCGAGAACATTGCCCAGCAGATCGAGAAGCGTATCTCCCACCGCCGCGCCATGAAGAATGCCATCGGCCGCGCCATGCGTATGGGCACCCTGGGCATCAAGGTCATGTGCTCCGGCCGTCTGGGCGGCCGCGAGATCGCCGGCGTTGAGCAGTATCACGAGGGCACCATCCCCCTGCAGACCATCCGCGCCGACATCGACTACGGCTTTGCTGAGGCTGCCACCACCTACGGCCGCATCGGCATCAAGGTCTGGATCTACAAGGGCGAGGTCCTCACCACGACCCTGCGCTCCACCCCCCGCGTTATGGACATGAACAAGCGTGACGACCGCCGCGACCGCCGCGGTGACCGTCGGGGCGACCGCCGCAACGGCGGCGACCGTCGCCAGGGCGGCTACAACCGCGACAACCGTGGTCAGGGCGGCTACAACCGTGACAACCGCGCACCCGGCGGCCAGGGTTACAACCGTGGCGGCCAGGGCGGCCAGAGCTACAACCGCGACAACCGCGGCGGCCAGGGCTTCAACCGCACCCCGCGTCCCGCGGCGCCCACCGCGCCCGCAGCACCCAAGGAAGGAGGCAACGCGTAATGCTTCTGCCGAAAAGAGTGAAATACCGTCGCGTTCAGCGCGGCCGTATGAAGGGCAAGGCCACCAGAGGCAACTTCGTCGCTTACGGCGATTGGGGCCTGGTCGCCACCGAGCCCTGCTGGATCACCAGCAACCAGATCGAGGCAGCCCGTGTTGCCATCAACCGCTGCATGAAGCGCGGCGGTAATGTCTGGATCAAGATTTTCCCCGACAAGCCGGTCACGCAGAAGCCTGCTGAAACCCGAATGGGTTCCGGTAAGGGTTCGCCCGAGTACTGGGTGGCCGTTGTTAAGCCCGGCCGCATCATGTTCGAGATGGATGGCGTTTCTGAGGAAGTCGCTAAAGAAGCAATGCGTCTTGCTTCGCACAAGCT
>SVKR01000150.1 GCA_015068365.1 Oscillospiraceae bacterium | reverse complement strand
ATGCAGCGGGCGGAGACATAGCGGTGGCTGGTGCCGTGGAAGCCGTAGCGGCGCACGTCGTCCTTCTCATAATACTCATAGGGGATGGCGTAGGTGTAGGCCTGGGGCGGCATGGTCATGTGGAACGCGGTGTCGAACACGGCCACCTGCGGCTTGCCGGGCATGCACTTGGTGCAGGCCTCGATGCCCATGAGGTTGGCGGGGTTGTGCAGCGGGCCGAGGGGGATGCAGTCGCGGATTGCCTGGATGCAGGCATCGTTGACCAGGCAGCTCTCGGTGAACTTCGCGCCGCCGTGGAGGATGCGGTGGCCCACCGCGTCGATCTCGTCCATGCTCTTCACGACGCCGTTTTTCGGGTCGGCCAGGGCGTCCAGAACGGCCTGGATGGCCTCGGCGTGGGTGGGCATGGCGACGTCAACGGCGTCGATCTTCTGCTTGCCCTCCACCAGGGGCTTGTAGGTGAACTTTCCGTCAATGCCGATGCGCTCGCACAGGCCCTTGGCCAGAAGGGTTTCGCCCTCCATGTCGATGAGCTGGTACTTCAGCGAGGAGCTGCCGGCGTTGATGACAAGAATCTTCATGTTGTAATCCCTTTCTTATTGTAAAATATAATTAATTCCGCTAAAATGATGAAAACACTAACCATTTCATTTTAATACAGAATTTCAGAAAGGCAAGACTTTTTCATGAATATTTGCGGCATCGTTTGCGAATATAACCCCTTTCACGCCGGCCACCGCCATCTGATCGACGCCGTCCGGCGCACTCTGGGGGCCGATTGCGCCGTCGTGTGCGTCATGAGCGGCGACTTCGTCCAGCGGGGCGAGGCGGCAGCGTTTTTGAAGCACGACCGGGCACGCGCCGCCGTGGCGGGCGGGGCGGACCTGGTGCTGGAGCTGCCGCTGCCCTGGGCCATCGCCCCGGCGGAGGGCTTCGCCCGCGGCGCCGTGGGGGCGCTGGGCGCGACGGGCGTCGTGACGCACATCGCCTTCGGCAGCGAGTGCGGCGATCTACCGCTTTTGCAGGATACCGCCGGGGCACTTTTGCGCCCGGACTTCGATGCGCTGCTGCGCAGCGCCATGGCCGAGGGCCTGCCCTATGCCGCGGCGCGGCAGCAGGCTGTGGGGATACGCACCGGCGGGAGCGCCGAGGTGCTGCGGCAGCCCAATGACATTCTGGCGGTGGAGTATCTGAAGGTCATTCGGAGCCGGGGGCTGCCGATGATCCCACTTGCGGTCAAGCGTCAGGGGGCCGGTCACGACACAGGGGAGGAGGACGCGTGCCCCTCTGCGGCGTTTCTGCGCGAAAAACTGCGCGCCGGGGCGGATATTTCGCCCTGGATGCCGTCGCCATCTGCCCGCGCGCTTGCGGAGGGGGAGGGCCCGGTGGATCCGGCGTCGGTGGAAACAGCGATCCTCTCCCGGCTGCGCTTTGTGCCGGAGGAGGCCTTTACCGCGCTGCCGGACATCTCCGAGGGGCTGGAGCGGCGCATCTATCCCATCGCCCGCACCGCGCCGACGCTGGATGCGGCAGTGGAGGAGGCCTCCGGCAAGCGCTATCCCAAAGCGCGGGTGCGGCGGATCATGCTGGCCGCGGCGCTTCACGTCCGGGCGGGGGACGCCGCGGGCATCCCGCCCTATCTGCGCGTGCTGGCGGCAAACGGCACAGGCCTTGCCCTGCTGCGGCAGATGGAGCAGACGGCGGCGCTGCCAGTCCTGACCAAGCCCGCCCATGTCCGCACACTCGGCGGAGAGGCGGAGCGCATCTTCACCCTCACCGCCGCCGGGGCAGACCTTGCCTGTCTCGGCCTGGCGGACGCCGCCCGGCGCGGCGGCGACCGGGACTGGCGCGCCGCCCCGGCGATCTGCCCGGACTGACAACGCCGGGAGGATAGCCGGAGGATAGCCGGAGGATAGAAAGGGGTTGCATTTTGGCAGTCTTTGTGCTATAGTGTAGCGCATGAGTACAGTTGTCCGCAAAGGACGGACATCTGCAAAAATCAGGAGGATATGAACATGAAAAAGATCATTGCTTTGGTTCTGGTCCTTTGCCTGGCGCTGGCGCTGTGCGCCTGCGGCGGCGGCAAGGCCAAGGAGGAAAGCAACGTCATCAAGATCGGCGTTTACGAGCCCCAGTCCGGTGACAACGGCGCCGGCGGCAAGCAGGAGATCCTCGGCATGCAGTACGCCAACTACAAGACCCCCACGGTCGAAGTCGGCGGCAAGACCTACAATGTTGAGCTGGTCATCGCGGACAACGAGTCTTCCAACGACAAGGCCGTCTCCGCTGCCACCAAGTTGATTTCTTCCGGCTGCTCCGTCGTGCTGGGCTCTTACGGCTCCGGCGTGTCTATCGCCGCGTCTGACACCTTTGCCGAGGCCGGCCTGGCCGCCATCGGCGTCACCTGCACCAACCCGCAGGTCACCCAGGGCAACGACCACTACTTCCGCATCTGCTTCCTGGATCCCTTCCAGGGCACTGTCCTGGCCAACTTCGCCCACGACACCCTGGGCGCCAAGACCGCTTACTGCCTGGGCCAGCTGGGCAACGACTATGACCAGGGTCTGGTGAACTACTTCAAGCAGGCTGCCGAAGCCCTGGGCATGAAGGTCGTCACCGCTGAGTTCCCGGAGAACAACTCCGACTTCACCTCTTACCTGACCAGCGCCAAGAACGAGGGCGCGGACGTCATCTTCGCTCCCTGCTCCATCAGCTATGCCCAGCTCATCGTTGAGCAGGCCGACGCCCAGGGCATCCAGATGCCTCTGCTGGCCGGCGATACCTGGGACTCCAACGCCATCCTGGCCGCGGCTGAGGGCAAGAACGTGCAGATTTATGTCTCCACCTTCTATGCCGAGGGCGGCGATCCTGACTTCGAGAAGGGCATCAAGGAGTGGCTGAACTCCAACAGCGAGGCCATGACCAACAACGGCGGCAACGACATGATCGCTGCGGTCTCCGTCATGGGCTATGATGCTTACTACACCGCGCTGGAGGCCATCAAGAAGGCCGGCAGCGCCGACAAGGCCGACATCCTGGCCACCCTGCCCAGCGTGACCCTGAGCGGCGTTTCCGGCGCCATCGCCTTTGACGACACCGGCGACGCCATCCGCGACAGCGCTTACATCAAGCAGGCCAACACCAGCGACGTTGTCTGGGACTTCGTCACCGTCGCAAAGGTCGGCTGATGCTCCGTCACACCTGACTGACATGGAATAAGTGCCAAGGCGGGGGCCGTTGGCCCCCGCCTTGTGTACAGTTTTCCGCACCCAAGCGCGGAAATGCGCTCCTCCCGCAACGCGGAAGGGGCAGATTTGCGCGCTTTGGGAACTCCGAGAGAGAAGAGGAGGCATGACAATGTCTGATTTCTTATCCGCCAATCTGCCCTACATTCTGACGGGCATTTCCGTTGGCGGACAGTATGCGCTGATTGCCATCGGCTATACCATGGTCTACGGCATTCTGCGTCTGATCAACTTTGCCCATGGCGATGTGTTCATGGTGGCGGGCCTTGTGATGATCTACACCACGGCTTCGCTGCCGATGTACATCTCCATCCCCATTGTCCTCATTGCGACGGTGCTTCTGGGCTTTCTCATCGAGCGCGTGGCGTATAAGCCGCTGCGCAGCGCCCCGCGTATGTCCGTCATGATCAGCGCCATCGGCGTGAGTTATCTTTTGCAGAACTGCGCGCTGTACTTCACCGGCGGCCTGCCCCAGACCTATCCCAGCATCCCATGGCTGAGCAGCTCCGTCACCATCTGGAACGCCACGACCAAGATGGTCACCATCGTGACGCCGATCCTCACCATCGTGCTGGTCTTTGCCCTGGCGGCCATGATCAAGTACACCAAGATCGGCATGGCCATGCGCGCCGTCTCCAAGGATTTTGAGACCAGCCAGCTCATGGGCATCAAAATCAACTCGGTCATCAGCTTCACCTTTATCGTCGGCTGCTTCCTGGCGGCCGTCGGCTCGCTGCTTTACTTCACCAACTACCAGTCCGTCATCCCCACCTCCGGCGCCATGCCCGGACTGAAGGCCTTTGTGGCGGCGGTGTTCGGCGGCATCGGGTCGATCCCCGGCGCGGTGATCGGCGCGTTCCTCATCGGCATCTGCGAGAACATCATCAAGGGCCTTGGGCTGACCACGTTTTCCGACGCGTTCACCTTTGTGCTTTTGATCGTCATCCTCATGGTCAAGCCCACCGGCATCTTCGGTGAGAAGGCCACGGACAAGGTCTGAGGAGGGTTGACATGGGAAAGAAACTGAACAATGCGCTGAACGCCTCCATGCGCAATCCGCTGAACGCCGACCGCAGGACCGACCGCTTTGTGGGCATCGTGCTGCTGGCCGTGCTGTACATCGTTTTGTTCTTGCTGGACAACTTCCTGCCGCAGACCTCCTTCACGCTGATGATGATCCCGGTGCTGAAGAAGGGCGCTATCTATTCGCTGCTCTGCGTCTCCATGAACCTGCTCAACGGCTTTACCGGGCTTTTCTCCCTGGGCCAGGCGGGCTTCATGCTCCTGGGCGCCTATACCTATGCCATCTTCTCCATCCCCGAAAGCCAGCATGAGGCCGTCTATCAGTACTTCGGCGGCGGCGCGGTGCGCTTTTCCTTCTCGGAGGCCATCGGCTCCGTGCTGGGAGCCAACGCCGGGTCCTGGCTGGGCGCCATCATCGCCATCATCATCGCCGGCCTTGTCGCGGCAGGCTTCGCCGCGCTCATCGGCATCCCGGTGCTGCGGCTGAAAAGCGACTATCTCGCCATCGCCACGCTGGGCTTTGCGGAGATCATCCGCGCCGTGTTCCAGTGGGAGGGCCTGGGCGTCATCACCAACGGCTCCAACCTGTTGCGCAAGTACACCAGCTTTTCCAACATGAAGATCGGCTCTCTCAGCTTTGCCACGCTGTTCCCGTTTCTGATCGTCACGGTCTGCATCGCGCTGATCGTGCTGCTCATCAACTCGTCCTACGGCCGCGCCTTCAAGGCCATCCGTGACGACGAGGTGGCCGCGGAGGCCATGGGCATCAACCTGTTCCGCCACAAGATGCTGTCCTTCGTGATCTCCAGCTTCTTCGCCGGCGTGGGCGGCGCGCTTCTGGCCATGTACCAGACCACGATCCAGGCCGCGGCGTTCAAGACCGCCATGACCTACGAGATCCTGCTGATGGTGGTCATCGGCGGCATCGGCTCCATCTCCGGCAGCTGCATCGCAGCCTTCCTCTACACCGCCTGCAACGAGTGGTGGCTCCGCTTCCTGGACAGCGGCCATCTGGGCAGCCTGTCGGTGCCCTTCTTCCGCGACGGGTTCCGCAAGGTTATTTTCTCCATCATCATCATGGTCATCGTGCTGTTCTTCTCCCGCGGCATCATGGGCGACCGGGAGCTGTCCTTCACCGGACTGATGAAGCGGCGCAAGGCCAAAAAGACGGCGCAGCCGGAGGAAAGGGGGAGCGAGAATGCCTGAAGAAAGAACCGTTTTGCAGGTGGAACATGTCACCATGCAGTTCGGCGGCGTTGTCGCCGTGAATGACCTCAATCTCACCGTGCCGGAGGACAAGATCATCGCCCTCATCGGCCCCAACGGCGCCGGAAAGACCACTGCGTTCAACTGCATCACCGGCGTTTATCAGCCCACCAACGGCATCGTTTCCTTTATGGGCAAGCCCATTGTCGTCGCGCACCCCACCGGGAAAATGAAGAAGACCTACAAGGGCACCAATGCCGATCTGTACCGCCACCGCCGGGTCATCGACCCCACGCCCGACGAGGTCACGGCGCTGGGCATTGCCCGCACCTTCCAGAACATCCGTCTCTGGAAGAGCATGACCGTGTTTGAAAACGTGCTGATCGCCAAGCACATGCGGGCGAAGCAGAACGTCTTTTCCGCCACCTTCCGCGGCAACGCGAAGGAGGAGCGGCGCATGCGGGACGAGACCATGGCGCTTCTGAAGGAGCAGCAGCTGGACAAGTTCGCCGACGAGCTGGCAACCAGCCTGCCCTACGGACTGCAGCGCCGGCTGGAGATCGCCCGCGCCCTGGCCACGGACCCGAAGCTGCTGCTGCTCGACGAGCCCGCCGCCGGCATGAACCCGCAGGAGACCCAGGAGCTGGCGGAGTTCATCCACGAGATCCGTGAACGCCACAAACTGACCGTTTTTCTGATCGAGCACCACATGGACCTGGTCATGCGCATCTCCGACTATATCCACGTCATCGACTTCGGCAGCGAGATCGCCCAGGGCGTTCCCAAGGAGATCCAGACCAACCAGCACGTCATTGACGCATACTTGGGGGTGGCGGAAGATGAGTGACACCATTCTGAAAATCACCGACCTCCGGGTCAACTACGGCGGCATCGAGGCCGTCAAGGGCATCAGCTTTGACGTGCCGGAGGGCAAGATCGTCACCCTCATCGGCGCAAACGGCGCGGGTAAAAGCTCCACGCTGCGCACCATCTCCGGCCTCGTAAAGCCCAAAAGCGGCAAAATCGAGTTCAAGGGCCAGGACATCACCGGCAAGGACCCGACCAGCATCATGCAGGGCGGCATCACCCTGGTGCCGGAGGGGCGGCGCATTTTCCCCGACCTCACGGTGCAGGAGAATCTGCGCGTCGGCGCGTACATCCGCAAGGACGACATCTCCGGCGACCTGGACTGGGTCTACGGACTGTTCCCCCGGCTGAAGGAGCGCTCCTGGCAGGCCGGCGGCACCCTCTCCGGCGGCGAGCAGCAGATGCTGGCCGTGGCACGGGCGCTGATGAGCCGCCCGAAGATCATCATGATGGACGAGCCCTCCCTGGGCCTGGCCCCGCTGATCGTGCGGGACATCTTCGCCATCATCCGGGAGATCAACCGCCAGGGCGTCACCGTCCTGCTCATCGAGCAGAACGCCAACATGGCGCTTAAAACGGCGGACATCGGCTATGTCCTGGAGACCGGCATCATCACCCTGCGCGGCACCGGCGCGGAGCTGCTGGCAAACGAATCGGTGAAGGATGCCTACCTCGGCACATGATTGATAAAAAATCCTTCGGCTCCCGCGCCGAAGGATTTTTTTTACAATGCGGGAACATTATGCTATACTGAACGTCAAAGAGCGTAGAAACCAAAACTCCGAAGGAGGAACAAGGGATGAAACGTATTTTTGCACTGGTTCTGGCGGCCGTGCTGGCGCTGAGCCTGGCCACCGGGGCGCTGGCTGCCGAGGTGCAGCCGACTTCCCAGAACATCACCATTGACGGCGAGGCCGTCTACTGCCCGGCGTACAACATCGACGGGTACAACTATGTCAGACTGCGCACACTGGCCTCGCTCCTGCGGGAAACGGCCGGCGCCTTCGACGTGCAGTATGACGAGGAGACCAACACCGTGACCATCCTGCGCGGCCGGGCCTACACCGGGCCGGTGGAGGAGGCCTGGACCATGGTCGACTACAGCGACACCGCGGTCCCCAGCGCGCAGAGCGTCGTCATCGACGATGTGGCGCGCAGCGACCTCAGCGTCTGGAACATCGGCGGCAGCAACTGGTTCAGGCTGGCGGAGCTTTCCAAGGCGCTGGGCTTCGGCCTGTCCTACGACGCAGCGACCCGGACGGCGCAGATCACCACCGTGCCCGTGCAGTGGAACGCATCGGATTACGCCGAGGTGCTCACCGCCCTGCAAAATGCCGGCGGCAGCGGCGTCCGCTATTCCGGCGCTGCCGGCGCATCGGTCAACACCAAGGAAGTCGCCGTGGAGGAGGCAGCGGATGCCGCGATGGCGACCCCGGCTCCGACGGCGGCAAAGAACGATGCCGCCGACTTCTCCGGCACCAACGTGCAGGTGGCCGGCATTGATGAAGGCGACATCGTGAAAACGGACGGGCAGTATCTCTACGTCATCCATAATGATGAGGATCTGATCATCCTGAAGGCCGCAGGCGCCGCCACGGAGGAGGTCGCCCGGCTGTTCATCGGGACGAGCAGCTATGACAGCTCCGACAGCAAGGAAGACTACTGGTACAAGGGCGAGTACAAAGCCCCCCGCGAGATGTTTGTCAGCGACGGACGCCTGGCGGTCATCTCCGAGTACTCCAGCTACAGCGATTACCGCACCGCCGACGGCTGGAAGTACGAAAACAAAGAGTATGTCTGCGTGGACTTCTACGACATCTCCGACCCCACGGCGCCCAAGGCCCTCTCCAGCCTGGGGCAGGACGGCAACATTCTGGGCACCCGGCTGATGGACGGCAAGCTGTATCTCATTTCCAGCTACTGGGTCTGGTCCTATGATGAGGACGATGTGAGCACCTATGTCCCGGCGCTTTACAAGGGCGGAGAGATGCACATTCTGCCGGTGGATAAGATTTTTATCCACCCCGACTGCTCCTCCACCGAGTATGTGGTGGCCTGCGCCTATGATATGGACGGCGCCGCGTGCACAGCCAGCCAGTCTGCCCTGGGCTGCGGCGACACGCTTTACATGAACGACAGCGGCATCTACGTCATGGGTTCCCACTGGTTCGACGACATCACCAAGACCTATACCGAGAGCATCTACACCGTGGAGGAGCATCTGAACGGCTCGGAGACGGAGATCCTGCGCTTTGACCCGGCGGACCTGCGCATCACCGGCAGCGGCAAGGTGCCCGGCTATCTGGACAGCCAGTTCTCCGCCGACGCCTATGAGGGCAACCTGCGCCTGGTGACCACCCGCCGCGACAGCGGTTACAAGGTTTTCAAGGACGAGACCTACGGCTTTGAAAACTATCAGTGGGAGGATTCCAAGACCTGCAACGGCCTGTACATCCTGGACGAGGGCCTGTCCGTCATCGGCAAGGTGGAGGACATCGCCCCGGAGGAGCGCGTTTACTCCGTCCGCTTTGACGGCCCGATCGCCTACTTCTGCACCTTCCGCACCATCGACCCGCTCTTTGCCGCCGACCTTAGCGATCCGACGGCGCCGAAGATCCTCAGCGCACTGAAGATCAGCGGCTTCTCCGAGTATCTCCACCCCTGGAGCGAAGGGCGCCTGTTCGGCCTTGGCAGCGAGGCGGACGAGGAGCACGGCTGGCGCGAGGGGCTGAAGCTGGTGATGTTCGACACCACGGATAAGACCAACGTCACCGTGAAGCATACGCTGGTGCTGGACGACTGCTCTTACAGCGAGGCGCTTTACGACCACAAGGCCGTGTTCATCGACCCCGTCCGCGGCTTCGTCGGCTTTGCGGCGGATGACGAATACCGCGTCTATTCCTACAGCGATGCCGAGGGCTTTCGCCTGCTGTGCCGGATCGAGTATGAAAACTGGTCCAGCTTCACCCGGGGCGTCCGCATCGGCGAGAACGCCTACATCATCAGCAACGGCGACATCGTCGTGATGGAGCTGCCCGACTGGGAGCGCATCACCACCGTTTTCCTGGCCGACGCACAGGGCTGAATGAAAATCGAAGACACGGCGGCAGAGATGCCGCCGTGTCAGACTGTCAAAAAACTATGCTTCAGCGTATCGATCACTGAGCAGCAGGGGAGTCCGAGGGGGCAAGGCCCCATCGGGTTGAATCAATGAGTTTGTCAAAAAGACTTTTTTGACAAACTCACACGGCGGCAGACATGCCGCCGTGTTTTTGGTTTACAAAGCAGCGCGTTCGTGCTACAATACCGCTGGAAAAAGTGAGGACCAGACCATGCCGGAATCCTACAAATCGCTGCTGGAGCAAATAGAACGCATCGAAGCGCAGATGAACGCGCCGGAGACCTATGCCGATCCGGCGCTTTTCGCGCGCCTTGCCCGGGAGCGTAAGGCGTTGGAGCCTGCCGCGGCGGCGTACCGCCGCGCAGCGGAGCTGGAAGCCGACATCGCCGCGGCGCAGGAGCTTGGGTTCTCCGCCGGGGAGATCGCCGCGCTGTGCGCCGAGAAAGCCGAGGCGGAGCGGGCGGCGCAGTGCGCGCTTTTGCCCCAGGACCCCAACGATGGGCGCAGCGTCATCATGGAATTGCGCTCCGGCACCGGCGGGGAAGAGGCGGCGCTTTTTGCCGCCGACCTGTTTCGCATGTACAGTATGTACGCCGACAAAAAGGGCTGGAGTGTGGAGCTTGCCAGCGTCAGCCGTACCGAGCTGGGCGGCATCAAGGAGGCTGTCTTCACCCTGGAGGGCGAAGGGGCCTGGCGGCGCATGAAATACGAATCCGGCGCCCACTGCGTCAAGCGCGTTCCGGAAACCGAGAGCAGCGGCCGCATCCAGACCAGCATCGCCACCGTCGCCGTGCTGCCGGAGGTGGACGAGCTGGATTTTTCCCTGGATATGAAGGATGTGCGCATCGACGTGTTCCGCGCCTCCGGCGCCGGCGGGCAGAAGGTGAACAAGACATCCTCCGCCATCCGGGTGACCTATTTGCCCACGGGGCTGGTGGTGGAATGCCAGGACGAGCGCAGCCAGCTCCAAAACAAAGAGCGGGCGCTCAGCATCCTGCGCAGCCGCCTTTACGAAGCGGCGCAGCGCGAGCAGAACGACGCCGTGGCAGCCCGGCGGCGCAGCCAGGTGGGGTCAGGGGGGCGCAGCGAGCGCATCCGCACCTATTTTTTCCTGCGCGGCCAGGTGGTGGACCAGCGGCTGACGGGGGAGGAGCGCGCGTTCCGGCTGGAGAGCATTCTGGACGGGGATCTGGATGAGATCATTGACTGCCTCATCGCCAATGAGCAGGCGGAGAAACTGAAGGCACAGAACGAATGAAAACCGAAAGAATCACCGACAATATTGAAAAAGCTGCGGACATTCTGCGCGCCGGCGGACTGGTGGCCGTGCCCACGGAGACGGTTTACGGTCTGGCGGGCAACGCGCTCGATGCAGCGGCCGTCGGGCAGATCTACGCTGTCAAGGGCCGCCCGGAGGTCAAGGCCCTCAGCATCATGGTGCCGGGGCCGGAGGCCATCGGGCTATGGAGCGTGGATGCCCCGAGCGCGGCGCTGGCACTGGCGGAGCGATTTTGGCCCGGGCCGCTGACGCTGGTGCTGCCCGCCGCGAAGCGCATCCCCGCGCTGACGCTGGCGGGGGGACATACGGTGGGGCTGCGCTGCCCGGACCAGGCGCAGACCCTGGCGCTGCTGCGGGCGCTGGAGTTTCCGCTGGCCGCGCCGTCTGCCAACCCCAGCGGAGCGGAAAGCCCCAAGACGGCGGAGGCCGTGCTGGCGTATTTCGACGGGAAGATCGACGCCGTTCTGGACGGGGGCGCATGCGGCATCGGCCGTGAATCCACGATCCTTGACCTCTCTGATGCTCCTTACCGCATCTTGCGGCAGGGCGCTCTGCCGGAGGAGGAGATTATGAAAGCGCTGCGGGAGAGCGTCACCACCATCGGCATCACCGGCGGCACCGGAACAGGGAAGACCACGGTGCTGCGCGTGCTGGCGCGGCGCGGTGCGCTGATCCTGGACTGCGATGAGATTTACCATGAGCTGACCGTCACCAGCGCCGCGATGCGCGAGGAGCTGACCGCGCGCTTCGGCCCGGTCTACGATGGGGAGACGCTGAACCGAAAAGCCCTGGGCGCCATCGTCTTTTCCGACGCGTCGGCGCTGCGGGATCTGAACGCCATCACCCACAAATATGTGGCAGAGGAGCTGGACCGCCGTCTGACGGACTATGCGCTGCGCGGCGGCCGCCTTGCCGCCATTGACGCCATTGAGCTCCTCTCCATCGACCACGGGCGAAAGACCGCCTTCAACATCGCGGTCACCGCTCCGGTGGAAGCGCGCATTGAACGCCTCATGGCGCGGGAGGGCATCAGCCGCGACTATGCGCTGATGCGCATCCGGGCGCAAAAGCCAGATGGATATTTTGCCGAACGGTGCGACTAT
This sequence comes from Oscillospiraceae bacterium, assembly GCA_015068365.1. Classification (GTDB taxonomy): domain Bacteria; phylum Bacillota; class Clostridia; order Oscillospirales; family Oscillospiraceae; genus SVKR01. The sequence goes on along the minus strand of SVKR01000150.1, from coordinate 5,456 downwards.
GTGCTGGACAACAGCAGCACCAAGGCGGAGTTTGAAACGAAGTGCGAAGAATTTTTTGCGGAGGTATGCAAAGATGTCGGATAAAAAAGCAAAGAGCGAACTGAAGGACACGCTGTTTTACAACCAGAAGAACGGCTATGACTGCATCGACGTGACCGAACGGTTGGAGCTGGAGCGCTACTGCGAGGCCTACAAGGCCTTTCTGAACGATTCCCGCACGGAGCGGGAGGCGGTGCGCAACGCCATCGCGCAGGCGGAGGAACAGGGCTTCGTGCCCTTCACGCCCGGCATGGAGCTGCGCCCGGGCATGAAGCTGTACCGCTCCAACCGGGGCAAGGCGCTGCTGCTGGCCGTGGTGGGCGACAAGCCCCTGAGCGACGGCTGCACCGTGGCCGCCGCCCACGTGGACGCCCCGCGCCTTGACCTGAAGCCCCTGCCGCTTTACGAGGACGGGGAGATGGCCTATCTCAAGACGCACTATTACGGCGGCATCAAGAAGTATCAGTGGGTCACCATTCCGCTGGAGCTGCACGGCGTGGTGACGCTGAAAAGCGGCGAGAATGTGGACGTGGTCATCGGCCGGGACAAGGACGATCCCCAGCTTGTCATCACCGATCTGCTGATCCACCTGGCGGCGGACCAGATGCAGAAAAAGGCCTCCGAGGTCATCCCCGGCGAGAATCTGAACCTGCTCATCGGCTCCGTGCCCTATGACGGGGAGGACAAGGACCGCGTCAAGCTGGCGGTGATGAGCCTGCTGAACGACCGCTACGGCATCACGGAGGAGGACTTCCTCTCCGCTGAGATCGAGGTCGTGCCCGGCTTTGACGTGCGGGACGTGGGCCTGGACCGCAGCCTGATCGGCGGTTACGGCCACGACGACCGGGTCTGCGCCTATGCCGAGCTGAAGGCCCTGTTCGATATGGGCACCCCGGAGCTGACCGCCGTGTGCATTCTGGCGGACAAGGAGGAGATCGGCTCTACCGGCTCCACCGGCATGCAGAGCAGCGCCTTTGAGTGCTTCATGGAGGATCTGTGCGCCGCCCAGGGCGTCGAGCTGCGCCGCTGCCTGGAGCGGAGCATCTGCATCTCCGCAGACGTGTGCAACGGCTATGACCCCATCTATCCCGAGGTGCATGAAAAGCGCAACAATGCCAAGCTGAACTACGGCGTCGGCATCTGCAAGTACACCGGCGCGCGGGGCAAAAGCGGCACCAACGACGCCGACGCCGAGACCGTCGGATTGCTGCGCGGCATTTTTGCCGACGCGGGCGTGGTCTGGCAGATGGCGGAGCTGGGCAAGGTGGACCAGGGCGGCGGCGGCACTGTGGCCGTCTACATGGGCCGGCGCAACATCACCACCATCGACGCCGGCGTCCCCGTGCTGAGCATGCACGCCCCCTTTGAGGTGGTGGCGAAATTCGACTGCTATATGACCTATAAGGCCGTGAAAGCGGTGTATCAGCGCAAAGCGTAATTTCATTTCATAGAACGCCCCCTGTCTGCAAAGAATACTACAGACAGGGGGCGAGGACTATGCAGGAGCAGACGCAGCCGGTCCGCGAGTTCGGCGCAGAGAAGATCGGGGAGATCCACTGCATCACCATCATCGGGCAGGTTGAGGGGCACCAGATCCTGCCGGAGGACACCAAGACCACGAAATACGAGCATGTGATGCCGCTCCTGGCCGCAGTGGAGGAATCGGCGGAGGTAGGCGGACTGCTGATTTTGCTGAACACCGTGGGCGGGGATGTGGACGCCGGGCTCGGCATCGCGGAAATGATCGCCGGGATGAGCAAGCCCACCGCATCGCTGATCCTGGGCGGGGGCCATTCCATCGGCGCGCCGCTGGCCGTGGCGGCCGACCGCAGCTTCATCGCGCCCTCCGCCGCTGTGACCCTGCACCCCGTGCGCCTGACCGGCGTGGTGCTGGGCGCGCCGCAGACCTACCGCTATTTCTCCCAGATGCAGGAGCGCATCGTGGGCTTCCTCACCGCCCACTCCGCCATCCGGCGGGAGACGCTGCTGGACTATATGCTGGCGACGGACACTCTGGCCAGCGACATCGGCACCGTGCTGACAGGGGAGCAGTGTGTACAGTGCGGACTGATCGACGCACTGGGCGGTCTTTCCGATGCGCTCACCTGGCTCCACGGCGAGATCGACCGCCGCCGGGGCGGGTCGGCGCGGGGGCAAATCGAAGAATAATGTTTTATGTAAACTTATCCTTGTACTTTTGAAAAAACTATGGTAATATATTCTAATCGGGGCCTGTGCATACGGGCCAACTGAGTCAATCCCGTGCGGAGGAGACGCTATGACGACCCTTCAGGCATTGTTTCTCGGACTGGTGCAGGGCATTGCGGAGTTCTTGCCCATCTCCAGCTCCGGCCATCTGGCGATCTTTCAAAACCTGTTCGGCATGCAGCTGGGGGAAGGACAGCAGTTTTTTGACGTGCTGCTGCACCTCGGTACGCTGGTGAGCGTTTGTGTCGTCTTCTGGGGCGACATCGTTTCCATCGTGCGCCAGTGCGTGGAGCTGGTGCAGGGCCTGGGCCATCCCGTCCCGGGAGAGCGCAAGCGCTATGACGGCGTGCGGCTGCTCATGATGATGGTGTTTGCCACGCTGCCGCTGGTCATCGTCCTGCCGGTGCGCGATTACATAGAAAAGCTCAATTACTCCACGGTCTTTATCGGCATCGCCCTGCTCGGCACGGGCGGAATGCTTTACGTCGCCGACCGGATGCGCCGCGGGGCAAAGACCGCCCGCACCATGCGCATCACCGACGCGCTTCTGATCGGCCTGTGCCAGGCCGTTGCCACGTTGCCGGGCCTCAGCCGCTCCGGCACCACCATCACTGCCGGCATCGCGACGGGGCTGGACCGGCGCTTCGCCGTGAAATTCTCCTTCCTGATTTCCATTCCCGCGGTGCTGGGCGCCAACCTGGTGGAGCTCATCCATGCCCTGGGCGCCGGCATCGACGGCGCGCTTTTGCCCCGCTATTTTCTGGGGATGCTGGTGGCCATGGTCAGCGGCTATTTCGCGCTGCGGCTGCTGCGCTACATCGCCAACAAAGGAAAATTCGGCTGGTTCGCCTGGTACTGCTGGGCGGTCGGCGCCATTACCATATTGCTTTCGATCATTCTCTGAGGTGAAGATTTACTTATGGCAGCAAGCACTGGAAAGAAAAAAACACCTGCGAAGCGGAGCACATCGACAAAATCCACCACCAGGTCGTCCACCAAAGCTCCGGCGAAAAAACCCATCCGCCGGGAAGTGTGGGCGCTTTTGTGCTTCTTTTTCGCGCTCTTTACATTCATCGGCTGCTTCCGGATCGACGCGCTGTTCTTTACGTACTGCTGCGGCTTTCTGAAGGGGCTGATCGGCTACGGCTACTATATTTTTCCGCCGGCCCTGCTGGGCTGCGCGCTGATCCTCATGTTCCATCACGGCCGCCCCGTGAAGGCGCGCGTCATCTGCATGCTCTGCCTGCCGCTGGCCGTCGGCGCGCTGGCGCATCTGCTGCTTTGCAAGCTGGAGCTGCAGGACCTCAAGCTGACGGAGCTGCTTCCCGTCCTCTACGAAAACGGGCGGGAGATGGCCTGCGGCGGCCTTGTCTGCGGCTTTCTGGCGGTGAGCTTCCGCAAGATCTTCAGCGTCTACGGTGCGATTCCCGTGTTCTTCTTCGCTGCGCTGGCGCTGGCGATGGCCGCGGCGCGGATGTCCCCGGCAAAGATCGCGGAGCTTTGGAAGCAGCATGTGGAAAACCGCATTGAGTATGAGCCCGAGCCGGAGCCGGAACCGCTGCGCGCCCAGCGGCCCTCCGCCATGCGCCAGCCCGCCCCGGATACCGCTGCATTCCCGATGTCCCAGCGCAAGCGCCACGCCATCGACATCCCCATGGACGACGAGCTTCCGGAGGAGGACTATACGGAGCAGCGCGAGGGCTTTTTCAACAAAAATCCCCGGGTGAAAACCCCGGATCAGGTGCTGCAGAAGCACCAGGCGGCCGACCTCGCCCCGAAAGCGGAGCCGGAGCCGCCTCCCGCCCCTGCTGTGACCGCACCGCCGGCTGCGCCGGTGCGCCCCGCTCCCGTCATCCATTCAGCGCCCCCGGCGCCCGCCCCGCGTCCCGCCGTGCCGAAGGCAAATCCCACGGACAGCGTGCAGCCCCTCTCTGCGGAGGAGGCGGCAGACATCGCGGGCATCACGCTGCAAAGCCCGGAGGACGTCATCCAGGCGGAGGAGTTTTCCACCGCCGCGGTGCGCGAGCAGCGCTCCAACGCGAAAAAGCCCATGGCACAGGAGGAACTGCAGGACGCGACGGAAGAAGTCGCCAAGGCCGTCGAGGAGAAAAACGCCGCTGCCGCCCCCGTGTACAATTACCCGCCGATCGAGCTTTTGCGTCTCGGCTCCGGCGGCACTGTGGACGGTTCGGAGGAGATGCGGCTGAACTCCGAGCGTTTGCAGGCCACGCTGGATTCCTTCGGCGTCGGCGCCACCATCTGCGACATTACCCGCGGCCCCACGGTGACGCGCTATGACCTGGAGCTTTCCTCCGGCGTCAAGCTGGCCAAGCTTACCAACCTTGCCGGCGACCTGGCGCTTTCGCTGGGCGTTTCCGGCGTGCGCATCGCGCCGATCCCCGACAAGATCTCCACCGTGGGCATCGAGGTGCCCAATAAGATCGTCAGCACGGTCTTTTTGCGGGACATCATTGATACGGACGTGTTCCGCAGCGCATCCAGCCGCATCACCTTTGCCCTGGGCAAGGACATCGGCGGCAACGCCATCGTGGGCAACATCGCCAAGCTGCCGCACCTGCTGATCGCCGGCACCACCGGCTCCGGCAAGAGCGTGTGCATGAACTGTCTGATCCTCAGCCTGCTTTATAAGGCCACGCCGGAAGAGGTCCGCCTCATCATGATCGACCCGAAGATGGTGGAGCTGGGCATCTATAACGGCATCCCGCACCTTTACATCCCCGTCGTCACCGACCCGAAGAAGGCGGCGGGCAGCCTGCAGTGGTCCGTCATCGAAATGCTCAAGCGCTATCGTCTGTTCGCAGACGCGGGCGTGCGCGATCTGGCGGGCTACAACGCCATCCGCAAGAAAAACGGCGAGCAGATTCTGCCCCAGGTGGTCATCGTGATCGACGAGCTGGCCGATCTGATGATGACCGCAGCGAAAGAGGTGGAGGAGAGCATCTGCCGCGTGGCACAGATGGGCCGCGCCGCGGGCATGCACCTGGTCATCGCCACCCAGCGCCCCTCCGCCGACGTCATCACCGGTCTGATGAAGGCGAACATCCCGTCGAGAATCGCCTTCGCCGTGGCGTCCGCCATGGAATCCCGCATCATTCTCGACAACACCGGCGCGGAAAAGCTGGTGGGTAAGGGCGATATGCTCTTTGCCCCTCTGGGACAGGGAAAGCCCCGCCGTGTGCAGGGCTGCT
>SVKR01000149.1 GCA_015068365.1 Oscillospiraceae bacterium | reverse complement strand
CTCAGCGCCAACACCTGGAACTGGCTGGACTCCGACGGCGCCCTTTATATGCCCACCCGCAGCGGCGTCAGCAAGTTTTACTTTTTCGGCCCCAGCGTCGTCATGCCCCGCGCCATCCTCAACAGCGTCACCGTGGACGACGTCTACTATGAGCACCCCACCGGCATCGCCCTGCCGCGGGATGCCCGTCGTATCACCGTGGACATCTCCGAGCTGCTGTTTTCCGACACCACGGAATACCTGCTGGCCTACCGGCTGGAGGGCTTCGACACCGAGGAGATCTTCACCACGGACAAGCACGTCTCCGTCAGCTATACGAACCTCAAGGGCGGCAGCTATACCCTGCGCGTGCGCATCATCGACCCAATGACCGGCGAATCCTCCGTGCAGCAGTCCATGCCCATCACCAAGGCCCGGCGGCTGACGGAAAGCCCCTGGTTCTATGTGCTGTGCGCCGCGCTGGTGGCGGCGCTGGCAGCGCTGCTCATGCACTTTTATTCCAAGCGGCAGAACCAGCGCCTGCTGAAAAAGCAGGAGGAGCAAAGCCGCTACATCAGCGACATCACCAAGGTCTTCTCCGAGTGCGTCGATATGCGCGACGCCTATACCAACGGCCACTCCGCCCGCGTGGCGAAGTACACCGCCATGCTGGCGGAAAAGATGGGCAAGCCGCCGGAGGAGGTCGACCGCTTCTACCGCATCGCCCTGCTGCACGACGTGGGCAAGATCAGCATCCCCGACGCCGTGCTCAACAAGCCCGGCCGCCTCACCGATGAGGAGTACGCCGTTATGAAAAGCCACTCCCAGCGGGGCTTTGACGTGCTGAAGGACATCGACATCGCCCCGGACCTGGCCCTGGGCGCCGGCTGCCACCATGAGCGCTGGGACGGCAAGGGCTACCCCCGCGGCCTGAAGGGGGAGGAGATCCCCGAGGTGGCCCAGATCATCGGTGTGGCCGACACCTTTGACGCCATGTTCTCCACCCGGCCTTACCGCAAAAAAATGCGTCTGGCGGACGTGGTGGCGGAGATACGCCGCTGCTCCGGCACCCAGCTCAGCCCCCGGGTGGTGGATGCCTTCCTCCAGCTGGTGGACGAGGGCGCCTTTGACGCTGACGACACTGCGCCGGAGCCGCCCGTTCCGGCCGAGGACTGAGCAAACGCCCGACACACTGTGATGCTATTTCGGAGGTAATTGCCATGTATGAGATCGACCGCGCCCTGCTGGAGCAGATCGACAAGCTGGAACTGAGTGAGCGCAACATCGCCTGGCGGCAGGCCATGAAGGCCGCGCCCTGGCGCGTCTACGTGGAGCGCGAGCGCCTTGCCCTCCGATCCTGGAGAGAGACCGAGGGCGAGGATCTGGAACTGCGCATCGCCAAAATGCTGCAAACGGTCATGGCGGGCGTCCCCATCAAGATCCACCCCTTTGACGAGATCGTGGGCCGCCCCACCACCGGCGTCATCGGCTGCCAGACGGCGGTGAACGTCTGCGGCGACTACATCCATGACATCTGGAACGACGACGGCGTCATCGGCGTGACGCTGGACGCCTCCGCAATTCTCAATAAAGAGGAGCTGGAGGTTTTGCGCGAGGCCGTCCGCACCTTTGAGCCCATCTGCATGCCCAAGCGCACCTATGACGCCTGGCACGAGCTGGTGGGCGACTGGGCGAAGCAGGCCGAGGCCGCCAAGCTGAAGGACCCGGGATTGCAAAACGGCATCACCGGACAGAGCACCTCCACGCTCGACTGGCCCAACATTCTGCCCGCCGGGCTGAAGGAGTACATCCGCCGCTGCCAGAGCCGCATCAACGATTACATCGCCTCCGGCGGCACGGACGTGAACAAGGTCTATTTCTGGCGCGCCGCCATCATCACCCTGCAGGCCGTCATCGACCACGCCGCGCGCTATGCCGCGCTGGCCCGCGAGATGGCCGCAGCGGCGTCTGACCCGGCGGAAAAGGCCCGGCTTGAGCGCATCGCAGAGACCTGCGACCATGTCCCGGCCAACCCGCCGCGCACCTTCCACGAGGCGCTGCAGTTCATGGAGATGTGCTCCCTCGGCAAATATTTCGAGAACCCCATGCAGAACAACAGCCACTGGGGCCGGGCAGACCAGTATCTATACGGATATTTCAAAAATGACCTGGCAAACGGCGTGCCGCTTTCCTCCATCGCCTCGGACCTCGCGGACATGATCGGCCGCTGGGGCACCCAGACCTTCGTCTCCGACGACATGAACAAGGAGACCCATCAGATCAACTTCGGCATCAACAACGTCATGGTGGGCGGCCTGGGCCAGGACCACAGCGACATGAGCAACGAGCTGAGCTATCTCATTTTGCACGTGGTGGCGCTTCTGAAGCTCTCCTCGCCCACGGTGGGCCTGCGCTGGAACGAGCAGACCCCGGAGTGGATGATGCGAAAAGCCATCCGCACCAACATGGCCACCCGGGGCGGCATCCCTTTGTTCCAGAACGACGAGATCATGATCCGCCGCTATCTGGACTACGGCATCCCCTATGAGGAAGCCTGCGAGTGGCGCGGCCTCGGCTGCGTCTACCCCTGCCTGCCCAACCGCGCCGAGCACTACGGCGCCGAGGGCGTGGCCGCGTTCAACCTGGCGGGGCTGCTGCACGTCACGCTGCACAACGGCCTCGACATCAACGGCAACAGGACCGGCCTGGAGACCGGCGATCCGCGCTCCTTCAAAACCTTTGACGAGCTTTACGAGGCCTTTTTCACCCAGCACAAGGCCTTCATCTACAAGGTGTTCCGCCTCGGCGCCGTGGCAAGGGACATCTGCCATGAGTTCACCCGCACGCCCCTGCTCAGCATCCTGGGCATCGAGGCCAGCATGGACCTGGGGCAGGATCTGTGCAAGGCCCACCCGGACTACAGCATGTTCGGCATCTCCGACCGCGCCATCATCGACGTGGCCGACAGCCTCCTGGCGATCAAAAAGCTGGTCTACGACGACAGGGTGCTGACCATGGATGAGCTGATGGAAGCCCTCGACAGCAACTTTGCCGGCGCGCGCGGTGAGGAGATCCGCCAAATGTGCCTGCGCCAGAGCAAGTACGGCAACGACATCGCCGAGGCCGACGAGATGGTCAGACGCATTTCCGACCGCAGCGCCGAGATCATCTATTCCTACGATAACGCCCCCTTCTGCAACTACATCATCTCCCGCGAGGGCCTGGCCTGGCACTACTTCGGCGGCCTGGGCGCCGGCGCGCTGCCGAACGGCCGCCCCGCGCTGGAGCCGCTGAACGACGGCAGCCTCAGCCCCATGCGCGGCGCGGACAAGGCCGGCCCCACCGCCGTGCTCCACTCCGCGCTGGCCAGCGGCTACAGCGCCGTGTGCTGCTCGGCGGTGCTGAACCAGAAGTTCAACGCATCGCTCCTGACGGGCGAGACCAACATCGACAAGCTGGCGGCTTATACCAAAGCCTTCCTGCACGGCGGCGGCAGCCACATCCAGTACAACATCATCGACACCGACGAGCTGAAGGACGCCAAGGCCAACCCGGAGAATTACAACGACCTCATCGTGCGCATCGGCGGCTTTTCCGCCTACTTCGTCCAGCTCTCCAAGGGCATACAGGACGATGTCATCTATCGCAGCGAGTTTTCGATCTGACAGAAAGGAAGGTAGCACCTATGATCTCTCCGATTCAAAGCATGCAAAACGCGTTCCGCCTTGACGGGAAAAACGCCGTCATCACCGGCGGCAACCGCGGGCTGGGGCTGGGCATCGCCCTCGCCATGGCCGAAAGCGGCGCCAACGTCGCCATCCTCTGCCGGGACAGGGAAAAGGCCAATGAGGCGCTGGAGCAATTAAGCCCCTTCGGCGGGCGGTACATGGCCTTTGACTGCGATGTCTGCTCCCTCGCGTCCGTCCGCGCCGCGGCGGCCAAAGTGGCGGCGGACTTCGGCGACACGGACATTCTGGTGAACAACGCCGGCGTTTCCTGCGTCAGCGAGCTGCTGGACATGGACGAGGACCTCACGGACTGGTACAATGTCCTCAATACCGACCTCAACGGCACCGTGCACATGACCTATGAGTTCGGCAAGCGCATGCGCGATGCCGGCCGCGGCGGCGCCATCATCAACATCGCCTCCAACGCCGCCTTCATCGTCAACAAGACCCAGGCCATGAGCCCCTATTCCAGCGCCAAGGCCGCCGTGTGCCACTTCACGCACTGCATGGCCGTGGAGCTGGGCAAGTATGACATCCGCGTGAACGCCATCGCGCCCGGCTTTACAAACAGCGAACTGAGCAAGTTCATCCCCAAGGACATGTTCACCTACATCAACAACCAGATGCCGCTCGGCCGCTTCGGCGAGCCCATCGAAGTGGGCGCGCTGGCGGTGTTCTTCGCCTCCCCGGCGGCGGCGCAGATCACCGGCACCGTCCAGGTCATCGACGGAGGATATATCCTCTCTTGCTGAAAGGAGCGTACTATGCAGACCATCATCACCCGCCACGGCGAGGGCAAGCTCGCCACCAAGGTTTTCGTCGCCTCTGAGGACGGCTTCAACGTCACCTCCACCATCGTCATGGGGCAGAAAGAGTGCGTTTTGATCGATTGCCAGTGGACGCGGGCCAACGCCCACCGGGTCATCGCGGAGATCCTTGAGACCGGGCTGGAGCTCAAGGCCATCTTCGCCACCCACGCCCACCCGGACCACTACTGGGGCATGGGCGAGATCGCCGACGCCTTCCCCAATGCCAAATGCTACGCCCCGGCCCCGGTCGTGACCCTCTATGCCCACCAGTACCAGCCCAAGCTGGACGAGTGGACGGACACCATCGGCGCGCAGAACCTCTGCCGCAGGCAGTGCGACCGCCTGGAGGCGCTGGAGCGTGATTTCATCGAGCTGGAGGGCGAAAAGCTGGAGATCATCCGCTGCATGGGCGACCTGATGTGGAACACCATCGTCTGGATCCCCTCCATCAGGACTGTCGTGTGCTCCGACGTCGTGTTCAATGACGCCCACCCCTTCACCTGCGAGGTCAACGCCGAGCAGCGCAAGCTCTGGATCAAGGACATCGAGGGCATCTATGACCTGCACCCCGACGTGGTCATCCCCGGCCACATGCGCGAGGGCACTGCGCTGGACGAGAGCGGGCTGAAATTCACGAAGGACTATCTCATCGCCACGGAGGCAGAGCTTGCCGCGACGAGCACGCCCGGCGACTTCTATTACCACATGGCAAAGCGCTTCCCCACGGCCACGCTGAATATGCTGTCCAACGAGATGAACAGCGAGGTGTTCAAGGGCGGGCGCGAGTGGGCCTGGAACGAAGACCCCGACCCCGCCTGGCTGGCCTTCCGCACCGCCTGGAAGGACTGAGCGGGCCTGAGCTTCTCTGACAAACCAAGCTGCCGCGGGCGCTGAACTGCGCCGTCCGCGGCGCTATTTGGCGCAGTTCGGCGCTTTTTTTACGTTTTCGCTTGACATTCCCCCTTGTGGAAGCTGTAGGGTACGATCAGAACCACAAAGCAGAGAAGGGAGCGAACGGTATGATTTCATGGAGCGAAGTTTCCGCGCTGGCGCTGGGGGTTGCCTCCCTGGCGGCGCTGCTGTGTGCGGCGCTGGGCGGCATCACCATTTTGCAGCGGCGGCACGACACGGCGGGCAAACTGATGGGCTGGTCGGCGCTGACGCTGCTGCTGGGCGATGCGTTCCACCTCATCCCGCGGGCGCTGGAGGCGCTGACGGGCCTCGCGCCGGGGCTTTGGGGCGGCGTGGGGCGGATGCTGTGCGCCGTGGCGATCACGGTGTTCTGCATTCTGCTGCTTCTCGCCTGGGAGGCGCTGAGCGGGCGCAAGGCGGGCTTTTACGCGGAGATGCTCTCCCGCCACAGCGGCGGGCTGCGGCTGCTGCTGTGCCTGGGGCCGATCTTCTACTCCCTGGTTTCCGACGGCGACCCTTACGCGGGTGCGGCGGAGTGGACAAGGCTGCTGCTGCCGGGACTGCGCAGCGTGCTGCTGCTGGTGCTGGCCATCGACGTGGCGCGGCTTTATTTCAAAACGCGGCAGGACCTGCCCGGACTGCAAATGATCTGGTGGCTGCTTCTGGCGGCGGCGGGCTTTGAGACCGTGTCGGACCTGGGCGGCGCCTGGGTGCCGGCGCTGGCGGCGGCCCATGCGGGCACGATCGTCTGCCTGCTGGCCATCACGCTTTGCTTCGTGCGCTTCACCGCGCGCCACAGCGGCGACATAGAATAACAGAAAGAATGCCCCGGCGGAGAGTTCCATTCCGCCGGGGCGCAAAACGGTATGAGAGGCATTTTGAAGTTTATCAAACGCGAGCCGACGCTCGTCATCGCGGCAGCGGCGGCGATCGTAAGCTGCTGCTTCGTCCCGCCGGACGCGGCCTATTCCGGCTATGTGGATTTTCGCACCCTGGCGCTGCTGTACGCGCTGATGCTGGTGGTGGCCGGGCTGCGGAAGGCCGGGGCCTTCACCCACCTGGCCCATCTGCTCATCGCCCGGGCGAAGACGGCCCGGGGCATGGGGATGCTTCTGGTGGCCATGACCTTTTTCAGCTCCATGCTCATCACAAACGATGTGGCGCTGCTGACCTTTGTGCCCTTCGCCGTGGTGCTGCTGGGCATGACGGGGCGGCAGAGAGATCTGATGTACATCGTCGTGCTGCAGACCGTGGCGGCCAACCTGGGCAGCATGCTGACGCCGGTGGGCAATCCGCAGAACCTCTATCTCTACGCCCGCTACGGCCTGAGCGCGGCGGAGTTTTTCCGCATCACGGCTCCAATCTGGGGCCTGTCCCTGCTGCTGACGCTGGCGCTGTGCCTGCTTTTGCCCGCCGCGCCTTTGGCGGTCTCCCTCGGGGAGGAGCCGGGGGTGGAGCGCAAAAGCCTCTGGCTCTATCTGGCGCTATTCGCGGTGTGCCTGCTCTCAGTGTTCCGGGTGCTGCCCTGGCCGGTGATGCTGGCCATCGTGGCGGCGGCGCTGCTTCTGCTTGACCGGAAAATGCTGCTGCAGGCAGACTTTCTGCTGCTTCTGACCTTCGTGGCCTTCTTCGTCTTCGCCGGGAACCTGGCCCGGCTTCCGGCGGTGGACGCCCTGCTGCGCCGGGCGCTGGCGGGCAGGGAATACTGGACGGCGCTGGCGGTCAGCCAGGTCATCAGCAATGTCCCGGCGGCGCTGCTGCTCTCCGGCTTTACGGACAACGCCCCGGCACTGCTGCTGGGAGTGGACATCGGCGGGCTCGGCACGCCCATCGCCAGCCTGGCCAGCCTGATCAGCCTGAAGCTCTATGCCGGCAGCGAGGGGGCCGACACCGGGCGCTATCTGCTGCTGTTTACCGGCGTAAATGTGCTGCTTCTGGCGCTGCTGTCGGCGGCACGGCTGCTGCTGAACTGAACATAAAAGACTCCCGCAGCCGTTCGGCTGCGGGAGTCAGACTGTAGACAAACCCTGTTTTGTAAAGGAACCGTTTTGCATGGGGGGGTGTGAGGGGGGACGGGAGTCCCCCTGCACGTTTAATCTTCGCAAAAACCGGAACATTTTTCAATGTTTCGGTTTTTGCTTTTCAAGCTG
>SVKR01000148.1 GCA_015068365.1 Oscillospiraceae bacterium | reverse complement strand
GCCTTGGGCAGGCCCGTGAGCAGGCAGCGGCCCTTGACCTCCTGGCTCGTGACCTCGCTGCGGGGATAGGCGCAGCCGATGCTGCGCTTCAGCTCCTCCGCCGTGCGCGTGCCGATCATGACGTTGTGCTTGCGGCGTATGTATTTGACGATCGCCTCGTCAAATTCATCGCCCGCGGTCTTGATGCTCTCGCACTCGACGACGCCGCCCAGCGAGATGACGGCCACCTCCGTGGTGCCGCCGCCGATGTCGATGATCATGTGGCCGTCCGGCTTGGAGATGTCGATGCCCGCGCCGGTGGAGGTCGCCACGGCGGTTTCCAGAAGATAGACCTTCCGGGCGCCGGCCTCGATCGTGGCGTCGATGATGGCGCGCTCCTCCACGCCGGTGATGCTGCTGGGAACGCAGACAATCACACGGGGTTTGAAAAAGCTGAAGCTGGTGACCCGGGAGATGAGCTCCTGCAGCATGCGGGTGGTCATATCATAGTCGGAAATGACGCCGCTGGCGATGGGATGGATGGCGACGATGTTGGCCGGGGTGCGGCCCAGCATCTTTTCCGCGTCCTCCCCCACCTTCAGGAGCTTGCCCGTGATCTTGTCCACGGCGACCACCGTGGGCTCGCGCATGGAGACGCCCTTTCCCCGCACATAGAGAAGCGTGCTGGTGGTGCCAAGATCGATCGCAATGTCTCTTTCAACAAAGAGCATGTGTTCTTCACCTCAAACGATAGGATAGCCGGTTTGCGGCAGATTCATTCCTTTGCGCGGGCCACCGCGGCGCAGAGCACCTGCTTCGCGCCGGCGGACAGCAGCGTTTTGGCGCATTCGGAGAGCGTGGCGCCCGTGGTGACGATGTCGTCGATCAGCAGAATGCGCTTGCCGTCGATCAGCTCCGGGTCCACCGCCCGGTAGGCCCCGGCGATGTTGGCCCGCCGCTTCTCCGGCGAGCCCATGGTGGACTGCTTTTCCGCCTCCAGCGGCTTTTCCAGCGTGCTGACGGCCACGTCGTCCAGCTCCAGCGCCGCGGCCATCGCCAAAAGCATCGCCTGGTCATAGCCCCGCTCCTTCAGCCGCTTCCGGCTCAGCGGGACCCAGGAGATCAGATCGTAGCGCCCGGCGAGATTGTCGCGAATGCAGTCGGCCAGCAGCTTTCCGTATTCCTCCGCGTAACCGGTGGCGTCCTTGAACTTGAAGCGCAGCAGCGATTCGCGCACGTCGCCCTCGTAGTAAAGCGGCGCGACGCACAGCTCAAAGAACTCCCCGTTCATCTCTCCCCCGTTTTTCGTGAACGGAAGCGTGTCCAGGCATTCACCGCAGATCTGCATGCGTGCGCTGCTTTTCAGAAAGCGCCGGCAGAAGACACAACGCGGCGGAAACAGAATGTCATGGATTGCAGAAAGAGCGCCCATACCGATACCTCCCACAAGGCTGTTATCCGTTTTCTCCCGCAAGGCGCGCGCGCAGTCCGCTGTAGCGCCTTGTCTGTTTATGATTGTCGATCATCTGCTGCACGGCGGCCTCATCGCCCACGGTAATCATCAGTTCGCGGGCGCGGGTCACGGCAGTATAGAGCAGCGAGCGGTATGCAAGCTGGGGCGGCGTACCGGTCAGGCAGAGGATGACTGCGCGGTATTCGCTGCCCTGGGATTTATGGACGGTGATGGCCCAGGCGTGCTCCAGCTCGGAGAGCATGTCGAACTCATAGGTGGCCAGGCGCCCATCGTAATCCACGATGGCGATCTCGTTTTCCGTGTCGATGGAGAGGATGTAGCCGATGTCGCCGTTATACACGCCCACACCGGATTGGGCCGTGTTCGCCATCACCCATATAATATCATAATTATTTCGGATTTGCATCACCCGATCGCCCACGCGGAAGACGCAATCGGCATATTTTTTCTCCGGCTTGTCCGGCGCGGGCGGGTTGAGGGCGGCCTGAAGCGCGGCATTGAGGGAATAAACCCCCGCGGCGCCCCGGCGCGCCGGCGTCAGGACCTGGATCTCCGTGCTGGGGATGCCCATGTTTTTCGGCAGCCGCTCCGCGCAAAGCTGCACCACCAGCTCCCGCGCAGCGTCGGCGGAGGTGCGGCGCATGAAGAAAAAGTCGCCCTTGTTCTCCGCGATGTCCGGGTGCGCCCCGGCATTGATGGCATGGGCATAGCGGACGATGCGGCTGTCCGCGGTCTGGCGGAAGATCTCCGTCAGGCGCACGGCGGGAATCGCGTGGCTGCGCAATATGTCCATAAAGACGTTTCCCGGCCCCACGGAGGGTAATTGGTCGGCATCGCCGACCAGCACCAGCCGGCAGTCCTTCGGCAGCGCGCAGAGCAGTGCTTTCATCAGCGTAATGTCGATCATGGAGCATTCGTCCACGATCATCGCGCCGCACTCCAGCGGATTGGTCTCATCACGCTTGAAAACCAGCGCCTGGCTGTCCGGCGCGTAGCCGGCCTCCAGCAGGCGGTGGATCGTCAGCGCCTCGCGGCTGGAAAGCTCGCTCAACCGCTTGGCGGCCCGCCCGGTGGGGGCGGCCAGCTTCACGTCCAGGCCCATGCGGGTGAACATGGAAAGCAGTGCCCGCACCGTGGTCGTCTTGCCGGTTCCAGGGCCGCCGGTGATGACCATGACCTGGTGCTCCGCAGCGATCTCAAGGGTCTTACGCTGCAGCGGCGCATAGGTGATGCCCTGCTCCCGCTCCAGATTGGCCAGAATGTCGGAGAAATCCACCGGGACCGTCAGTTGTGTCTGCGCCATGCGGCCGAGCCGCTCGGCGGTATAGGACTCCGCCGCGTAAAGCTCCGCAAGATAGCAGGCCTCCACCCCGGCGATGGGGGAAAAGGCCACGTCGCCGCTGTCAATCAGAACGTCAAGCCCCTCTTCGATGGGCTCCGGCTCGATGCCGATGAGCTGCGCCGTGGCGGCGATGAGCTTTTCCCGGGGAATGAAGACGTGGCCGTTGCCCGTGTTGTGCCGCAGCTCAAACAGCAGCGCCGCGGCAATGCGGTCCGGGCTGTCCCCGTCCAGCCCCAGCTCCAGCGCCAGGCGGTCGGCATCGGCAAAGTCGCCGCCGATGGGCTGCGAGACCAGCAGGAACGGGTTTTCCTCCAGCTTTGCCTGTGCTTCATCGCCGTACACACGGAACAGGCGGATGGCGTACTGTGGCTTGATGCCGTGGCCGACCAGCATCTCCATCAGATGGCGCAGGCCCTTCTGCCGGTGCAGCTCAGCGGAGATCTCCATGGCCTTTTTCCGGCTGATGCCCTTCAGCTCCGCCAGTCGCTCCGGCTCGCGCTCGATGACGTCGAGCGCCTTCTCCCCGAAGGCAGAGACGATGAGCGAGGCCGTGGCCGGCCCCACGCCCTTGATGACGCGCCCGGCCAGGTACTGATAGACCGCCTGGGCGCCCACGGGCATTTTCCGCTCCGCCGCCTCGGCCTGGAACTGCCTGCCGTGGGTCGGGTGGCGCACCCAGCTGCCGTGCAGGATCAGCTGCTCTCCCGGCGCGGCAAAGGGCAGCGTGCCCGTGACGTTGACGCGCGTGCCGTCGTCCGCTTCCAGGGCCAGGACGGTATAGCCGTTTTCTTCGTTGGAATAGATGAGTTCCGTGACCGTGCCAACCAGCTCGGTCAGTTCGTTGTTGTCCATAAACTACTCCGTTACAGACAGTTTTTGAGGAATTGTCCCGTGGCGCTCTCGGCGCAGGCAGCGCAGTCCTCCGGCGTGCCGGCAAAGACGATGCTGCCGCCCTTGTCGCCCCCCTCGGGTCCAAGGTCGATGATGTGGTCGGCGCATTTGATCACGTCAAGGTTGTGCTCGATGACGATGACCGTGTTCCCCAGATCGGTGAGCTTGTTCAGCACGTCGATGAGCCGGTGCACGTCCGCGGTGTGCAGTCCCGTGGTGGGCTCGTCGAGCACGTAGACGGTGTTGCCCGTGCTGCGGCGGCTGAGCTCCGTGGCCAGCTTCACCCGCTGGGCCTCGCCGCCGGAGAGCGTGGTGGCCGGCTGGCCCAGCTTGATGTAGCCGAGGCCGACGTCGTAGAGGGTCTGGATGCGGTCCCGGATTTTGGGGATGTTCTCAAAATACGGGATGGCCTCCTCCACCGTCATATCCAGCACTTCTGCGATGTTTTTGTTTTTATAGCGCACCTCCAGGGTCTCGCGGCTGTAGCGGGTGCCCTTGCAGACCTCGCAGGGGACATAGACGTCGGGCAGGAAGTGCATCTCGATCTTCAGCAGCCCGTCGCCGGCGCAGGCCTCGCAGCGCCCGCCCCGGACGTTGAAGGAGAAGCGCCCCGGCCCGTAGCCGCGCATGCGGGCATCCTGGGTGGTGGCAAAGAGGTCGCGGATGTCGTTGAACACGCCGGTATAGGTGGCGGGGTTGGAGCGGGGCGAGCGCCCGATGGGGCTTTGGTCAATGCTGATGACCTTGTCGGCAAACTCCATGCCCTCCACCCCGTCGCATTTGCCGGGCCGGATCTTGGCCCGGTTCAGCCCCGCCGCCAGGGCCTTATACAGGATCTCGTTCACCAGGCTGGACTTCCCGCTTCCGGACACGCCGGTGACGCAGGTGAACGCCCCCATGGGAAACGAGACGTCGATGTTTTTCAGATTGTGCTCCCGCGCGCCCCGGACGGTGATGCTGTGGCCGTTCCCCTTCCGCCGCGCGGCGGGGACGGGGATCTTCTTTTTCCCGCTCAGATACTGCCCTGTGACGGAGCGCGGGCAGGCGCAGATGTCCGCGATACTGCCCTGGGCCACCAGCTCGCCGCCGTGCACGCCGGCGCCGGGGCCGATGTCGATGATGTGGTCCGCCGCCAGCATGGTCTCGCTGTCGTGCTCCACCACGATGAGGGTGTTGCCCAGATCGCGCAGGTGCTTCAGCGTGGCGATGAGCTTGGCGTTGTCCCGCTGGTGCAGGCCGATGGAGGGCTCGTCCAGAATGTACAGCACCCCCATCAGCGACGAGCCGATCTGCGTCGCCAGACGGATGCGCTGGCTCTCGCCGCCGGACAGGGTGCCAGCGCCACGGCTGAGGGTCAGATATTGCAGCCCGACAGAGCAGAGGAACTCCAGCCGCGAGGCGATCTCCTTGACGATCTGCGCGGCGATCACGGCCTTCTGCCCTTCCAGGCGCAGATTGCGGATGAACTCCAGCTCATCGGAGATGGGCATATCGCAGAAGTCCATGATGCTGACGCCGCCGACCGTGACCGCCAGCACCTCTTTTTTCAGGCGCTTGCCGCCGCAGTCCGGGCAGGGGATCTCGCTCATGCACTGCTCCAGTTCCTCCCGGATGGCGGCACTCTGAGTCTCCTTATAGCGGCGGTTCAAATTGTTGATGACCCCCTCAAAGGGCTGGGAGAGCGTGCCCCGGCCGTTCCGGCGCTCATAGCTCAGCTCCAGCTTTTCGCCCTTTGTGCCGTACAAAATGGCGTCCATCGCCGCGTCGGACAGCGAGCTGATGGGGGCCGCCAGGTCAAAGTCATAGCGCTTTGCCAAGGCGTTGAAGTACATCCGGGCGATGGAATCCTCGTCCTTGAGGTTGTTCCAGCCGGACGCGGCGATGCCGCCGTTCAGGATGGAGCGCGACGGGTCGGGCAGGATCAGCGCCGGGTCGATCTGCAGCTGCACGCCCAGGCCGCCGCAGTGAGGGCAGGCGCCGTAGGGGTTGTTGAAGGAAAAGAGCCGTGGCGTCAGCTCATCAATGGAGATGCCGCAGTTGTCGCAGGCGTAATTCTGGGAAAAGCGCAGCTCCCGCTCCCCCTGCCCGTCGTCCACCAGGACGCAGGCAAGACCGGAAGCCGCCGCCAGCGCGGTCTCCAGGCTGTCGGTCAGCCGGCGCATGGCGTCGGGCTTGAGCACGATGCGGTCAATGACGATCTCGATGGTGTGCTTCTTGTTTTTGTCCAGGGGAATGGTCTCGGACAGGTCATAGATGCTGCCGTCCACACGCGCGCGGACATAGCCGGAGCGGCGGGCGTCCTCAAACACCTTCTGGTGCTCGCCCTTGCGCCCGCGGATGACCGGCGCCATGATCTGCAGCTTTGTCCGCTCCGGCAGGGCGGCGAGCTGGTCCACGATCTGATCGACGGTCTGCTGGCGGATCTCCTTGCCGCAGTTCGGGCAGTGGGGCGTTCCGGCCCGGGCCCAGAGCAGGCGGAGGTAGTCATAGATCTCCGTCACGGTGCCCACGGTGGAGCGGGGTTGCGGCTGGTGGTTTTCTGGTCGATGGAGATGGCCGGGGAAAGTCCGTCGATGCTGTCCAGGTCCGGCTTGTCCATCTGCCCCAGAAACTGGCGGGCATAGGAGGACAGGCTTTCCACATAGCGGCGCTGCCCCTCGGCATAGATGGTGTCAAAGGCAAGGCTGGATTTGCCGCTG
>SVKR01000147.1 GCA_015068365.1 Oscillospiraceae bacterium | reverse complement strand
TTGGTTTTCCAAGGGAAAGACAAATTCCGCGCCCGGGTGCAGAAACCAGAGGACGCAGCGCTTCACCGGCAGTGAGAAGATCTCCCGCAGCGCCCGGGCGTAGGCCAGCACCTGTCCGCGATAGCGCTCCGCCCGCTCCGGCACCTGCGCCGCCGTCACGCGGTCGGTCTTGTAGTCCACCACGGTGATGGCCCCGTCCGACACGAAGCAGCAGTCCACCACGCCCTGCAGCAGCACCTGGTCGCCCGGGGCCGCACCGGGGCCGAACGCATCGGCGTCCACCAGCAGCAGAAAGCGGAATTCCCGCCGCACGCGCTCCGCTGCGCGCATCTCCCGCCCCAGGGGCGAGGCGAACAGCCGCGCGATGGCGGGCAGGTCCAGCGCGTCGCGCTCTTCCGGGCGCAGCCGGCCCCGGCGCACCAGGCGCTCCGCCTCCTCCGCCAGCGCCTCGGCTGAGTCGGTGCAGGCAAAGTCCACATACTGCAAGAAGGTGTGCGCGGCGCTGCCCCGCTCCGCCGCGCTCAGCGGCGCGGGGGCGCCGAAGTCGGCCCTGCGGAAGCGCATCGGCGTGTCGATGCGCAGCAGGGGGGCGGCGTCGTCAGCGTCGGCGTCCTGCGTGCCCTGCAGGTCGGTGGCCGTGCGCTTGGAGGGCACGTTGGCCGCCTCCGGCCAGGGGTAGGCGTAGTCCAGCTTCTCCCGCAGCGCAAGGCGCAGCGCCTCGTCCGGCGCGCGCGCCGCCGCGTCCGCTGCCGGCGCAGCCGGGGCCGCGGCGGCGGAGGCGGGCCCGTGCAGCACGATGGGCAGCGTCTCCGGCGCACGCAGCGCCGCCCCGGCGATCCAGGGGACGAAGGAGGCGGCGGCGCGCAGCGTCTCCGGCGGCTGGGGCGTGCGCAGGCTGCACCGCATGCGCTCCAGCGCCTCGGCGGCGTTTTTCCACACGCAGCTCAGGTAAAGCCGCTCGCGCGCGCGGGTCATGCCCACGTACAGCACGCGCATCTCCTCGCTGAGCATCTCGCCGGTGAGCCGCCGGGCGACGGCCTTTCGTGCCAGGGTGGGGTATTCCACCCCGGCGGCCGTGTCGACGAACTTCGGCCCCAGGCCGAGCTGCGTATGCAGCAGCACGCTGCCGCGGCTGTCGGTCTGGTTGAAGCGGTGGTGCAGGTCGCAGAGAAAGACGAAAGGGAACTCCAGCCCCTTGCTCCTGTGGATGCTCATGATGCGCACGGCCTGCTCGCCGCCGCCCGGCTCCGGCTCCGCGCCGCGCTCGGACTTCCGGCGCAGCCACTGCACGAAGCGGTACACGCCCCGGTAGCCGCTTTCGCTGAAGCTGCGGGCGGACTGGAACAGGTACATGAGGTTGCGCCGCCGCGCCGCGGCGTCGTCCATGGCCGCGCAGATGGCCAGGAGCCCGGTCTCGGTGCACAGCATCCAGACCAGCGCGGCCAGGTCCGTCTCCGGGGCCAGGGCGCGCCAGCGCGCAAGCTGCGTGAGAAAGGCGGCGGCCTTGGCGTCCCCGGCGGCGGCAGCGGCGCGCAGCGCGCCGTAATAATCGCTCTCGCGGTCGGCGGCGCGGATGGCGCTCAGCTCATCGCCGGTGAAGTGGAAGGCCGGGGAGCGCAGCACGGAGATCAGCGGCACGTCGGCGTGGGGGTTGTCGATGACGGCCAGCAGGTCGATGGTCACGGCCACCTCCAGACTGCTGAAAAACCCGCCGCCGCGCGCGCCCTCCACCGGGATGCCGTACTGGGCCAGGACGCGGTGGAACACGGCGCCCTTGCCCCCCGGGGCGCGCAGCAGCAGCGCAAAATCTCCCCAGTCGCACGGCCGCTGCCCCCCGTTTTCCGTCACGGGGGTGCGGTTTTTCATCAGCGCGAGGATGGTCTCCGCCACGAAGCGGGCCTCCAGCTCAGCCCCTGCGGGGGCCTCCTCGTCCGCGTCGCCGCCGGGGTCGATGACATGCAGCTCCACCGGCGCATCCAGCGCCGGGTCATAGCCCTGCGCGGCATAGCGCAGCGCCGCGTCGTCGTCATAGTCCAGCTCCCCCAGGGCGCGGGACATGATGCTGCCGAACACCAGGTTGGCCGCGTCCAGCACCGGGCGGCGGGAGCGGAAATTCTCCCGCAGCAGGATGCGCCGGGGCTGGCCCGCAGCGGCGTCGCCGTCGGCGGGCCAGGTGTTGTATTTTTCCAGGAACAGCCCCGGGTCAGCCAGACGGAAGCGGTAGATGGACTGCTTCACGTCCCCCACGAGAAAGAGGTTCCGCCCCTCCCGCGAGATGGCCCGGAAGATGAGCTCCTGCACGGCGTTGACGTCCTGGTACTCATCCACCATGATCTCCGTAAAGCGCCCGGCCACCTCGCGCGCGGCCTCCGTGGGCGCGCCGTCGGCGGGGTCGATGAGCAGCTTGAGCGTCAGGTGCTCCAGGTCAGAATAGTCCAGCGCGGCGCGGCGGAGCTTTTCCGCGCGGTAGGCCCGGTCGAACTCCGTGGCCAGGTCCAGAAGCGCGTCCATCGCCGGGGCGCACGCGCGCACCCGGGCAAGGCAGACCTCGCTGCCCTCGGCAAAGCTGTCGCTTAGTGCGCCCAGGGCCTTTTTGCAATCGTTCCACAGGGCCTTCAGCCGCTCCTGGGTGTCCGGGTCGTCATAGTCGCGCAGCGGCCCCAGCCGGGGGAAGGCAAAGGCGGCGTGGGCGCAGGCACCGTCCCAGGTCTCAGCTGCGCGGCAAAAAGCGCGCGCCTGTCCCGCCGCTTCGGCAAAGGCGGCGCCGTAGGCCTTTTGCAGCTTCGCGTCCTTCGCGGCGATCTCAGCGCAGGCCGCGTCCAGCTCCCCGGCCCAGTATTCGGCGCTGCCGCGCGCCGCGTCCAGCAGTTCCCGGCCCCAGGCGGTCTCCCCGGCGTCAGTCACGCCCGCCAGGGCAAAGGCCGCGCGCTGCCCGGCGGCCCAGTCGGCGGGATAGGGCAGGCTGCTGAGCTTGTCGTGCAGCTCCAGAAGGGTCTTCTCCAGGCGGCTGTCGTCCCGCCCGGCGCCCACGCTGTCCGCCAGCGCCTGAAAGCCCGGCTCGGTCTCGATCTTCGCGTAATGCTGCTCCAGCAGCCGGGTGAGCACGCTGCGGCGCAGCGCCTCGGCGCGCTCTTCGTCCATCACGGAAAAGGCCGGGGACAGCCCCAGCGCCTGGCTGTACTCGCGCAGAAGCTGCGCGCAGAAGCTGTGGATGGTGCCGATGGGCGCGCGGCAGCAAAGGCTCTGCTGCCGGCGCAAATGCCCGTCGCCGGGGTGCGCGGCGGCCAGGAGCCCCAGCGATTCCATGATCCGCTCGCGCAGCTCGCCGGCGGCGGCGCGGGTAAAGGTGATGACCAGAAAGCGGTCGATGTCCGCGCCCTCCTCCGCCACATAGCGCAGCAGGCGCTCGGTCAGCACCTTCGTCTTGCCGCTGCCCGCCGCGGCGGAGACGAGCAGCGCGCCGTCGCGGTGCTCGATGGCGCGGCGCTGGCTGTCGGTAAAGGCAATGCTCATGGCTGCGCCTCCTTTTGCTTTTGCAGCAGCTCCCACACCTGCTGCGGGCGCAGGCGGGTGACGTAGCGGATGCGGTCGTCGGATTCGTTGAAGTGGCAGGCGGCGGCATAGTCGCAGAAGCGGCAGGCCGTGTCGGTCTGGCTGCGGTACCAGGGGTCCGCCGCCACGGAGCCGGCCCGCAGCTCCCGCGCCAGGGCGCGCAGGGTCTCGTCGATGTGGCGGGACAGAAGCCCCAGCTGCTCGGCGCTTGCAAGCGCGTCGCCGCTGAACGCCCCGCCCTTGAGCTTCACGGGCAGAAATTGCGGGGCGTCCCCGTGCTCCATGGCGCGCAGCGCCGCGTCCTCGGCCAGCACGAGGCCGCTGCGCCGCCGGGCTTTGGCCTTTTCCGCCAAAATCTCCCCGGCGCTCATCGGCCCGTCGGCGGAGAGGAGCACGTCCCGCGCCGGGACATACAGCACCCCGGCGGGGACGATCTCCCGCCCGTAGCGCGCTTCGCCGCTGCGCTGCAGGGCGAAGAGATACAGCAGCATCTGCAGCCCCAGGCCGTACCACACGTCGGACAAGGAGAAGGACTTTTTCCCGGTCTTGTAGTCCACCACGCGGAGATACAGCTTTCCGTCGTGCACCCAGCCGTCCACGCGGTCGGC
The DNA here is from genome assembly GCA_015068365.1 of Oscillospiraceae bacterium. GTDB lineage: Bacteria > Bacillota > Clostridia > Oscillospirales > Oscillospiraceae > SVKR01. The sequence goes on along the minus strand of SVKR01000147.1, from coordinate 17,230 downwards.
CACGCCGGTCAGCACCAGCGCGTCGTCCCCCTCGCCCAGGCGCACGGGGGGAAAGGCCTCGCGGTCGGAAAAGTCCAGCTCAAAGTCCAGCGGGACGAAATCGCTTTTGGCCAGCTCGGCGGCCATGTCCCCCACCACGGCGCGCACCGAGGTGATGAGCCGCCGGAACAGATAGACGAAGCGGGGCGATTTCTCCCGAAAATCGTTCAGCGTGTCGTGGATGTACTCCGACACGTATTTGTCGCAAAGCTCGTGTACGCGCTTCTCCTCCGCCGCGGCAAAGCCGCCGCCGTCGGCGATGTCCCGGGCCACGTGCTCCAGGACGTAGTGGAGAAAGGTGCCCATCTCCGGGGCGCGGAACTGCGCCGGCTGCCGGGGCCGGGCCTTCAGCCCGTACTGCAGGAAGAAGGCGAAGCCGCAGGAGGCCAGCTTGTCCACGCGGGAGGCGGACAGGCGCAGCGTGTCGCCGTACAGCGCGCGCACGGCGCTGCGCGAAAGGCGCCCGCGCGTCAGATGGGCCGCGTCGCGCAGCTTTTCCAGCTCTTGTTCGCGCCCGGAAAAATAGTCCAGCGCCGCGCTGCGCAGCGGCGTTGCATCGCCCGCCATGGCGGACGCTGCCAGCTCAAAGGCCGGGGCGGGGGCCGCGGCGCGCACCTCGTCCATGTCCGGGTGGACATAGGGCAGGGAGAACAGGGCCGCGGTGCGGCTCACGACGAAGCTGGGCATGGCCCGGGCGCCGTCCGGCGCCGCGGCGGCCCAGGACAGGCACAGACTGTCCGACGGCAGGGTCAGACAGTTGTAGATGAGGGCAAACTCCCGGTCCAGCCGCTCGCCCGCCGTGCTGCCCAGCTCCAGCTGCGCGCCGCGCAGGGCCTCCCGGTCGTCGTCGGAGAAGATGCTGCCGTCCGGGGCGGCGGAGGGCAGCGTGTCGCTGTCGCAGCCCAGGACGATGAGGTGGCGGATGTGGCGGCGGCGCATGCGGTCCATGTCCCCGGCGGAGACCCGGTCCAGCGAAAGCGGGATGCTGCCCACGTCGTAGGCGCTCAGCATCTGGCAGAAGAGCTGACCGAAGGTCTCGGTGTCCATGGGCGTGTCGCCCAGGATGGCGGCGGACTGCTCCAGTGCCCCGGCGACGATCTCCCAGAGCTGGACATACTCCGCCGCGGCCTGCACCAGCCCCTCGCTTTGCAGCGCCTCGGCCCTTGCTTTCAGCAGCTCCGGCAGCGCCAGCGCGTCGAAAAAGTCTGCCAGGGCCATGGCCTGCGCCCGGCCCGTGTCCGCCTGCGCCCCGGCGGCCTGCAATGCCATCAGCGGCGCGGTGACGCGCCGGCGCAGGGCGTTTACGCGCGCTAAGCGCGCGCGGCTATCCTCGCTGTCCTCGCCGGAAAAGCCGTCGGGGTGAGCCGTCCAGTCCTCCGCCTTCGTCCAGGCGCTGCCCCGCAGCGTCCAGAGAAAGGCGTAGTTTTCCAGCTCGTCGCACTCCGCTGCGCTCAGCCCGGTCAGTCCGGTCTTGCAGTAGGCCATCACGTCGTCATAGTCCCAGCCGCCGCTGAGGACGGCGTAGGCTGCGGCGATGAGGGCGATGAGGGGCTTTTCGCTCAGATCGCTCTTGCGCGCGGCGTAAAGCGGCACGCCGTAGTAGGCGAAAATGCTCTCCATCGCGGCGCGGTAGGCCCCGTAGTCCCGGGCCGCCACGGCGATGTCGCGCCAGCGGCAGCCGGTCTCGCGCACCAGGGCCAGGCAGCGCTCGGCGGCGCAGGCGCACTCGTCGGTCACGTCCCGGGCGCAGAGGAGCTGCACCTGCCCCCGCCCGTCATAGCTTTTGCTGCCGAAGGAGAAGAGCTCCCGCTCCAGGATCTCCATGGGCGCATCCCCCGGCGCGTCGGTGCGCAAAAGCGTCTCGGCCGGGCAATGCAGCGCCTCGGCGCAGCGCAGAAGGCGCACGGCGGCGCGGCGGCTCGGCTCAAAGACGGCGTGGCCCTCCTCCGTTCCCTCCGCTGTCAGGCAGACGGTCACGTCCGCCCCGGCGCGCAGAAGCGCTTCGATGACGCTCATCTCCTGGGCGGTGAAGTCGGTAAAGCCGTCGATGTAATAGCGCCGGGCGGCGTAAGCGCTCTCCGGCAGACGCACCGCCAGCGTGTCCAGCCGGCTCATGGGGTCCAGGCCGCTGCGCGCGGCGATGGCGATGTAGGCGCTGTAGAGCAGGGAAAGGTCGGCCAGCTTGTCCCGCAGCCCCGGGGCCAGCGTCACGTCGCCGGCCAGGGCCTCCAGCGCCTCGGGGGTCACGCGGCATGTGCGGCACTCGTCAATGGCCCGCAGCAGCCGCTGCTGCAGCGCGACCTGCCGCCGCGCCGCGCCGAAGGCGCGCATCCGGCTGCCCACGGCCTCCGCCGCCCGCGCCAGGCACAGCATCCGCCCGCCCGCGTCCAGCACGCGCTGCGGCGCGCCGCCCAGCTCGCTTTCCACGCGCAGCGCCAGCCGGGTGAAGGACAGCACCTCCGCCCCCAGGCACAGGCGGGCCCCGCAGATGCGCAGCATCTCCCGCTCCGCCTCGTGGCTGTACTGCTCCGGCACCAGCAGCACCGCGCCGTCCGGCTCGTCCAGACGGCGGTGGATCTCTTCCATGATGGCGGCGGTCTTGCCGCTTTTGGCCCGGCCAAGGATCAGCTTCAGCATGGCACACTCCTGCTCGTTTTCTTTCTGCTGCCAGTGTAGCAGAAAAGCGCTTTCCACACAAGGATAAAGCGGATGCTGTCCGTTAAACAGGACAGCATCAAGCTGTCGACAATTTGTCGACAGCTTGAAAAGCAAAAACCGAAACATTGAAAAATGTTCCGGTTTTTGCGAGAATTTGACGTGCAGGGGGACTCCCGTCCCCCCTCACACCCCCCCATGTAAGTCGCTTCCCTTGCAAAACAGGGGGTGTCTACAGTCGGATGAACTGCGATTAATTTTCCTCTTTTTCGCCGGGCGCGGCGCGGCGCTCCACCAGAATGCGCTCCACCCGCAGCCCGTCCATTTTCAGCACGGTGACGGCCAGGTCCTCCCACTCAAAGCGATCTCCCTCCTTGGGAAAGGCGCCGAAGCGCTCCAGCGTCCAGCCGCCGACGGTGCTGCTCTCGGTCTCGAAGGTCTCCTCGCTGATGCCCAGCATCTCCGTGAAGTCGCCGATGCTCATGTCGCCGTCCAGCTCCCACACGCCCTCGGCGCGCTCGATGACCTCCTGCTCCACCTCGTCGGTCTCGTCCCAGATCTCGCCGACGATCTGCTCCAGCACGTCCTCCATGGTGAGGATGCCGCACACGCCGCCGTACTCGTCCGTGACCACGGCCAGGTGCTGCCGCGCGCGGCGCAGCTGCTCCAGCACGTCGGGCAGCTTGGTGGCCTTGTAGACGAAGCAGGGGGGCATGAGCATGCTGCGCAGATTCGGCCGACGGCGGCTGACCATGGCGCGGAAGAAGCGGTTGAGCGTCAGCACGCCCACGATGTTGTCGATGCTGCCGTCGCACACGGGCAGGCGGGAATAGTTGTACTCGCAGGCCACCTCGTAGATCTTCTCCCAGCTGTCCCGCAGGTCCACGGAGACGATGTCCACCCGCGCGGTCATGACCTCGCTGGCGCTGATCTCGTCAAAGTCCAAGGCAGAGCGCAGCAGCTCGCTGCGGTCTTCATCCAGCACGGACTCGTCCTCGGCGGTCTCGATGATGCTCTGCAGCTCCTCCACGGCGTCGTCGTCGCTCTCGCTGCCCTCGCCCCGCAGGGAGCCGGTGAGCAGGTGCACCAGCCACACCACCACCGCCGTCACGGGCCTCAGCACCAGCGACAGCGCCCGCACCACGGGCGCCACGGCCAGGGACAGGCGGTTGGCATTTTTCTTCGCCACGATCTTCGGGATGGTCTCGCCGCAGAGGATGACCGCCGCCGTGACGATGACGGTGGCCAGCCAGGTGTACTGCTCGCCGAAGGCCACGATGGCGATGACGCTGCCCAGCGAGGACAGGGCGATGTTCACAAAGTTGTTGCCGATGAGGATGGCGCTCAGCGCGTCGTCAAAGCGGTCGAGCACCTTCACGGCCAGGGCCGCGGCGGCCTTGCCGTCGTCCGCCATGTTCTCCAGGCGCACGCGGTTGGCGGAGCTGAGGGCCATCTCCGCGGCGGAGAAAAAGGCCGACAGCGCGATGCAGGCCACGGCGGCGATAATGTAAAAGGTCACGGCGCGCCACCCCCTTCCGCTTCCGGCTCCGGCACGGGGCGGATGCGCAGCTTGCGGATGCGCCGCTGCTCCGCCGTCTGGACGGTGACCTCCAGGCCGTTGTAGCGGAAGCTGTCCCCCTCCTCCGGCAGGCGGTCGAACTGCTCATAGGTCCACTCGCCCAGGAGCTTGTGGTTGAACTCCCGCTCGTCCGGGTCGTCGTAATCCATGAAGTCAAAGGCGTCCTCGATGTCCACCTCGGCGTCAAAGGTATAGGACCCGTCGCTGTTGCGGACGCAGGGCTCCTCCACCACGTCCTCCTCGTCCCAGATCTCGCCCACCAGCTCCTCCAGGATGTCCTCCACGGTGACGATGCCCAGCGTGCCGCCGTAATTGTCCGTCACCACGGCCAGATTCAGCTTTTTCCCGCTCATCACGGGCAGAAGCTCGGCGATGCGGGTGGACTGGTGGACGAAGTAGGGCTCGTCCAGCAGCGCTCGCAGGGCGATGTGGGCCTTGTCGTCCAGCCAGGCCTTCATGTATTTGCGGATCTGCAGCACGCCGATGATGTTGTCGATGGTGCCCTCGTACACCGGCACGCGGCTGTGGCGCAGCGTGCGGAGAATGTCCATGATCTTCTCCGGCGGCCAGTCCACGTCCAGGGCGGTCACGTCCACGCGGGCGGTGAGGATGCTCTCCACCGTCACGTCGCCGAAGGACAGCGCGCTGGTGACCAGCTCGCCCTGCTCGGCGTCCAGCTCACCCTCGTCGGTCATGTTCTCGATGATGTCGTACAGCTCGTCCTCCGTCACGGTGACCTCGCGCTCGCCGCGGGTCAGCTTCGCCGCGGCGTTGCCCACGGCGGTCAGCAGGAAGGATAAGGGGGTGAAAATGCGCATGAAAAAGCACAGTGACCCCGCCGTTCCCAAGGAAAAGCGCTCACTGTACTTTTTGGCGATGCTCTTCGGCAGCATCTCCCCCACGAAAAAGACCACCACCGTCGTCACGACGGTGCTCAGCGTCACGGCGCCGACGCCCCAGCGGCGCGTCACCAGCACCGTGACGTAGGCCGCGGCGGCAAGGTGGACGATGTTGGTGCCGATGAGGATGGTGGTGATGGCCCGGTCAAAGTGCTCCGTGACGAACAGAGCGCGCCTGGCCCGGCGGTCGCCGCGGTCGGCCTCCAGCTTCAGCCGGATGCGGCTGACTGAGGCAAAGGCCGTTTCGCACACGGCGAAATACGCGGCAAAAAACAGCAACAACAGGATGATAATGGCAGATAAGTATATACTGCTACTGTCGCCATCCATAGGGGACGATCACACTCCAAAAGAATAAATTAGTATGTAATATAACACAGGTGCGCCCTGCCGTCAATCAAAAACAAAGAGCCCGCCGGGAGCGGCGAGCTCTGTTTCAAACATTCCGAATCAGATGGCGCGGGTAACCTTACCGCTGCGCAGACAACGGGTGCATGCGTAGGCATGCCGGGGGGTACCGTCCACGATGACCTTCACGCGCTTGACGTTGGGCTTCCACGTGCGGTTGGAACGTCTGTGAGAATGGCTCACCTGGATGCCGAAAGCGACGCCCTTATCGCAAAATTCACACTTTGCCATTTGGTGCTGCACCTCCTCGCTTGTAGTAATTCCAGATAAACAGCTTATTTATAATAGCAAAGGGGAAGCGAAAATGCAAGAAAAACTTTTGAAAATCCGGCATTTTTTTCGTTTATCCCCGTGCTTGCGCCAGGCTGCGGACGCCGCCACAATATTTAGTGGGCGCCCTCGGCGGCGCGTCGCCGTCCAGGTTACGGACTGCCGGAACGGATTCATTGCATTACAGCGAATGCGCGGCGGCTTTGCAACACGCTTTTTCGCCCCGCCCCGCCCGGATCGGCAGAAGGGGGGATTGCCAAACGGAGAAAAACCATATAAAATATAAAGATACAAATACGCCAAGATACAAATACGCCCTGACAGGAGGACGGAGCATGAGACTGAAATACAGCATGAAGCTGCGCACCATCGTGGAGACCCACAACCTTGGGGTCATTTACAAGGCGTCGGACTTTGACGAGGTGGAGGTGTGGAACTACAACATCTCCCGCCCCTCGCTGCAGTTCGTGGGCTTCTATGACTATTTTGATAAGGAGCGCATCCAGATCACCGGCAAGGCGGAGGCGGCCTATCTCCGCACCCTGGACGAGAAAAAGCGCGAGGAGGTCATCGACGCGCTCTTTGCCCAGAAGATCCCCGCCCTGGTGGTCTGCCACCGCGTGGTGCCGGACGCCATGATGGTGGACGCCGCCCGCCGCCATGACGTGACGCTTTTGACCACCGACCTGGAGACCAGCGAATTTGTCGCCCAGGTCCTCAACACGCTGCGCACCCACCTGGCCGACCGCCGCACCGAGCACGGCGTGCTGGTGCAGGTGCACGGCGAGGGGCTGCTCATCCAGGGCGAGAGCGGCATCGGCAAAAGCGAGGTGGCGCTGGAGCTTGTGAAGCGCGGCCACCGCCTCGTGGCGGACGACGCCGTGGAGCTGCGCCGCATGGGGCGCACGCGGCTCATGGGCTCGGCCCCGAAGATGATCCGCTATCTCATGGAGCTGCGCGGCCTCGGCATCATCGACGTGCGCCGCATCTACGGCGTGGGCGCGGTGCTGCCCGTGTGCGACGTGGACCTGGTGGTGAAGTTCGTCCGCTGGGAGGAGGGCGCCGACTATGACCGGCTGGGCCTCAATGAGGAGACGGCCAACTTCCTGGGCGTCAACGTCCCGCAGGTGACCATCCCGGTCGCCCCGGCGCGCAACCTGGCCATCATCCTGGAGGTGGCGGCCATGAACCACCGGGAGAAGAAGCTGGGCCACAACACGGCCAAGGACCTGATGGAGCGCCACGACCAGGGCATCGACAACGGCTGGGACGGCTGGGATTGAGGCCGTATCCCCCGCCGCATCTTCCGACTTGGAGGTATCTATGGAGCGATCCATTCTCGCACAGGAGATCCGCGCCGCCTTCCCGGCGCTTGACCTGCGGGAGCAGGAACCGATGAAGGCCCACACCTCCTTCCGCATCGGCGGCCCGGCGGAGGTGTATGCCGAGCCGGACAGCGAGGAGACCCTCTGCGCCCTCTGGCGCTTTCTGACCGCGCGCGGCGTGCCCGTCGCCGTCATCGGCAACGGCACCAATCTCCTGGTGCACGACGAGGGCGTGAAGGGCGCGGTGCTGCGCCTGGGAGAGCGCTTCTCCGCGGTCTATCGCCGGGAAAACGCGCTTTTCGCCTGCGCCGGGGTGACCCTGGCCCGCCTCGCCGTCTTTGCCAGGGAGCAGGGGCTGGCCGGGCTGGAGTTCGCCCACGGTATCCCCGGGAGCCTGGGCGGCGCCGTGATGATGAACGCCGGGGCCTACGGCGGCGAGATGGCGGACGTGGTGCGCACGGTGCGCTGCATGGCGCCGGACGGCAGCGTGCACGAGACCGGCGCGCCGGGCTTTTCCTACCGCCGCAGCCGCTTCACCGACAGCGGCGAGGTGATTTTGGGCGCGGCGCTCGCCCTCACGCCGGACGACCCGGCCGCCATCCACGGGCGGATGATGGAGCTTTGGAACAAACGCAGCGCCAGCCAGCCGCTGGACCGCCCCTCCGCGGGCAGCACCTTCAAGCGCCCGCAGACGGGCTACGCCGCCGCGCTCATCGACGCCGCGGGGCTGAAGGGCGCCTGCGTCGGCGCGGCCCGGGTCAGCGAAAAGCACGCCGGCTTCGTCATCAACACCGGCGGCGCCACCTTCGCGGACGTGACGGCGCTGATGGCGCGCATACAGGAGACCGTCTTTGAACAAAGCGGCGTGCACTTGGAGCCGGAGGTCAGAATCCTATGAAATTTCTCATCATTTCCGGCATGTCCGGCGCGGGCAAGACCCGGGCGGCCGACGTGCTGGAGGACATGGACTATTACTGCGTGGACAACATGCCCGCAGCGCTCCTGCCGAAGCTGGCGGAGTTTTGCATGGGCATGGGCGGGCGCTATGAAAAGGTGGCGCTGGTCACGGACATCCGCGACAAGGAGGGCGTGGACGCCATCTTTGACGCGCTGGACGGGCTGTGGGCGCTGGGCTGCGACTATGAGATCCTCTTCATGGAGGCCGACCTGCCCACCATCGTCAAGCGCTATAAGGAATCCCGCCGTCCCCACCCGCTGCAGGCGGAGGCCGGCAGCCTGGAAGCCGCCGTGCGCCTGGAAAGCCGGCGCCTGGACCGGCTGCGCAACAACGCCGACTATGTCATCAACACCTCCGACCTGACCCTGGGGATGCTGCAGGCGGAGATCTACAAGCGCTTCATGGGCGACAGCGCCGAGCGCACGCTGGACGTGACCGTGATGAGCTTCGGCTTCAAATACGGCATCCCCCTCGAGGCGGACATGGTGCTGGACGCCCGGTTTCTGCCCAACCCCTACTATGTGGACACGCTGCGCAGCAAAACCGGGCTGGACGGCGAGGTCAGCGATTACGTGCTGCAAAGCCCCGTGTCCCGGGAGTTTCTGCAGCACATCCAGCGGCTCATCGCCTTTCTCCTGCCGCAGTATGTGGAGGAGGGCAAAAGCAGCTTCACCATCGCCGTGGGCTGCACCGGCGGCCGCCACCGCAGCGTGGCCGTGGCCGCGGCGCTCGCGGAGATGGTGCGCACGCTCGGCCACAGCGCCGAGCTGGTGAACCGCGACATGGAGAAGTAAGACAGTTCACGGCGGAGAAGAAGGAGGCGAAGGACATGTCATTTTCCGCGGATGCAAAGGCCGAGCTGTGCCGCATCCCGCTGAACAAAAGCTGCTGCGCGGTGGCGGAGGCCTACGGCGTGCTGCTGTTTTCCTATGAGTTCTCCGCCATGGCCATCCGCATCATCACGGGCAGCGCCCCCTTCGCCCGGCGCCTGCCCCGCCTGATGAAAAAGGCCTTCGGCATCGACTTTGATTCCCGCGCCGACGGGGCCAAGAGCACCTTCGCCGTCACCGACCCGGAGAAGATCCGCCGGGTGTTCTCCGCCTTCGGCTACGACGCCGACAGCGCCCTGGTCAGCCACGTCAACTTCGGCGTGCTGGAGGAGGACTGCTGCCGCGCCGCCTTCGTCCGGGGGGCCTTCCTGGCGGGGGGCAGCATCACCGACCCGTCCAAGCGCTGCCACCTGGAGCTGGTGACCGACCACAAAAACGTGGCGGGGGAGACGGTGTCCGTGCTGCAGGAGATGGGCTTCTCCCCCCGGGTGACCCTGCGCGCCGGCCACCAGGTCATCTACCTCAAGCAGTCCGAGGCGGCGGAGGACTTTTTCACCACCATCGGCGCCACGGGCGCCGCCATGGAGCTGATGAGCGCCAAGGTGGAAAAGGAGATGCGCAACGCCATCAACCGCCAGATCAACTGCGACAGCGCCAACGCGGACAAGATCGTCTCCGCCGCCACCGCGCAGATGGAGCGCATCCGCGCCCTGGAGCGGGACGTGGGGCTGGAAAACCTGCCCCGTGACCTGTCCGAGCTGGCCCTGCTGCGCATCGCCAACCCGGAGGCCAGCCTCAGCGACCTGGCGAAGCTGTCCGACCCCCCGGTCAGCAAAAGCTGCATCAACCACCGGCTGCGCAAGCTCATGAGCTACCGGCCGGAATCCGAGAAGTATTACGACTGAACACCCGTCAGAGGAAAGGAACTGCCCCCATGGCCTTTGTGCATCTGCATAACCACAGTGAATTTTCCCTGCTGGACGGCGCCTGCCGCGTGGACGAAATGCCCGCGTATGCCCTGTCGCTGGGCCAGAGCGCCCTTGCCATCACCGACCACGGCGTCATGTACGGCGCGGTGGCCTTTTACAAGGCCTGCAAGGCCGCCGGCGTCAAGCCCATCATCGGCTGCGAGGTCTATGTCGCCCCGCGCGGGCGGAGTGACAAGGAGCACGGGCTGGACGGGGAATACACCCATCTCATTTTGCTGTGCAAAAACGAGACGGGCTACCAGAACCTCTGCTACCTGGTCAGCATGGGCTTTGTCGAGGGCTTTTATACCAAGCCGCGCATCGACTGGCCGCTGCTGAAAGCCCACGCCGAGGGGCTGGTGTGCCTGTCCGGCTGCCTGGCCGGGGACATCCCCCGCAAGCTCGTCGCCGGGGACTACGCCGCGGCGAAGGCCAGGGCGGAGGAGCTGCGGGAGGCCTTCGGAGCGGACTTTTACCTGGAGCTGCAGGACCACGGCATCCTGGACGAAAAGCGCGCCATGAACGGGCTTTTGCGCATCGCGGAGGAGACCGGCATCCCCACCGTCCTCACCAACGACGCGCACTATCTGAAAAAAGAGGACGCGGTGAACCAGGACGTGCTTTTGTGCATCCAGACCGGCAAGACCCTGGACGAGCCGGGGCGCATGCGCTTTGAGGGGCAGGAATTCTACCTCAAGAGCGAAGCGGAGATGCGCGCGCTGCTGCCGGAGCACCCGGAGGCCGCGGACCGCACGGTGGAGATCGCGGAGAAGTGCAATTTTGACTTCACCTTCGGCCACTATCACCTGCCGGAATTCAAGCTGCCCGCCGGGGAGACGGACAGCGCCGCTTACCTGCGCAAGCTGTGCGAAGCGGGCTTTGCCCGCCGCTATCCGGACAGACCGGAGGTGCACGCTCAGCTGGACTATGAGCTGGATATGATCGCGCGCATGGGCTTCGTGGACTATTTCCTCATCGTCTCGGACTTCGTGGGCTACGCCAAGCGCAAAAAGATCCCCGTCGGCCCCGGGCGCGGCAGCGCCGCCGGCAGCGTGGTGAGCTATTGCCTGGACATCACCGACGTCGACCCCATCAAATACAGCCTTTATTTCGAGCGCTTCCTCAACCCGGAGCGCGTCACCATGCCGGACATCGACATGGACTTCTGCATCCGCCGCCGCAGCGAGGTCATCGACTATGTGGCGGGAAAATACGGCGCCGACCACGTGGCGCAGATCGTCACCTTCGGCACCATGGCCGCCCGCAACGCCATCCGCGACGTGGGCCGGGTCATGGGCGTGAGCTATGCGGAGACGGACGAGTGCGCCAAGCAGGTGCCCAACGCCCTGCACATCACGCTGGACGAGTCCCTGCGCATCTCCAAACCGCTGAAGGAGCTGTATGACGGCAGCGAGACCATGCACCGCCTCATCGACACCGCCCGCGCGCTGGAGGGCCTGCCCCGCCACGCCTCCACCCACGCCGCCGGCGTGGTCATCACGAAAAACCCGGTCTATACCTATGTGCCCCTGGCCATGAACGACGAGTCCGTGGTCACCCAGTACCAGATGACCACGCTGGAGGAGCTGGGGCTGCTGAAGATGGACTTTCTGGGCCTGAGGAACCTCACGGTGCTGGACGACGCGGTGCAGCTCGTGCGCCGGCGGGAGCCGGACTTCGCCATCGAATCCGTGCCGGAGGACGACCCGGCGGTCTTCGCCATGCTGCAAGCCGGGAAGACCAGCGGCGTTTTCCAGCTGGAGAGCAGCGGCATCACCGGCGTGTGCACCGGCTTAAAGCCCCGCAGCATCGAGGACATCACCGCCATCATCGCCCTGTACCGCCCCGGCCCCATGGACTCCATCCCCCGCTTCATCGAATGCTCCAACCACCCGGAGAAGATCAGTTATAAGCACCCCCTGCTCGAGCCCATCCTCTCCGTCACCTACGGCTGCATCGTCTACCAGGAGCAGGTCATCGAGATCTGCCGCCGCCTGGCGGGCTTCTCGCTGGGGCAGGCGGACATGATCCGCCGGGCCATGAGCAAGAAAAAGGAGAAGGAGATCGTCCGCGAGCGCAAGACTTTCATCTTCGGCGACCCCGAGCGCGGCATCCCCGGCGCCGTGGCCAACGGCGTACCGGAGGACGTGGCGGGCAGCATCTATGACGAGATCCTGGACTTCGCCAACTACGCCTTCAACAAGGCCCACGCCGTCAGCTATGCCATCGTGGCCTACCGCACGGCCTATATGAAGTGCCACTGGCCCAGGGAGTACATGGCCGCGCTCATCACCAGCGTGCTGGGCTCCAGCGCCAAGGTGGCGGAATACATCGCCGAGTGCCGGGACATGGGCATCCGCCTGCTGCCGCCGGACATCAATGAGTCCGACGCGGACTTCACCGTGGTCGGCAGCGACCTGCGCTTCGGCATGGCCGCGGTGAAAAACGTCGGCCGCAGCTTTGTGGAGACCCTGATGGCCGAGCGGGCGCGCGGCGGCCGCTTCACCGGCTTTGACGAGTTCTGCCGGCGCATGTACGGGCAGGACTTAAACCGCCGCGCCGTCGAAAGCCTGATCCGCGCCGGCGCGTTCGACTCCCTGGGTTTGAAGCGCCGGGCGCTGCTGCAGGGGCTGGACACCGTGCTGGACAGCGTCAGCGCCGCCGGGCGCAGGAACGTGGCCGGGCAGCTGGATCTGTTCGGCATGGAGGGTGAGGACGGCGCCGGCCCCGCCGCGCCCATGCTTCTGCCGGACGTGGAGGAGTTCTCCGCCGCCGAGCGCATGAGCATGGAGCGGGAGATGACGGGCCTTTACCTCAGCGGCCACCCCATGGACGACTACCGCGACACCGTAAAGCGCCTGGGCGCCACGCCCCTCGGCGCGATCCTGGGCGACTTCGCCGGGGAGACCGGGCCGGAGCGCTTTGCCGACGGGCAGAGCATCACCGTCGCCGGCATCATCGGCAGCATCAAGATGCGCACCACGAAAAACAACTCCATGATGGCCTATGTCAATCTGGAGGACGAAAGCGGCTTCATGGAGCTGATCCTGTTCCAGCGCGCGCTGGACACCGCCCGGCAGTACCTGCGGGAAAACGCCGCCGTAAAGGTGACCGGGCGTATCTCCGTGCGCGACGAGAAGGAGCCCCAGATCATGGTCGATTCCCTGCGCCCGCTGTCGGACGCGGAGCCGGACCGGCCCGCCCCCGCCCCGGAAACGCAGAGGAAAAAGCTGTGGCTGCGCCTGCCCGGCGAGGATCAGAAGCTGATGCGGCGCATCGAGCTGCTGCTGGAGATGTTCCCCGGCGAGGACGGCATGGTGCTGTTCTTCGCCGACAGCGGCAGGCGCCTTGGCGCCCGCTGCGTCATCCACCCGGCCCTGCTGCGCGAGCTGCAGGAGATGCTGGGCGAGCAGAACGTGGTGGTAAAATAGGCGAAAACAGGGCGGCGCGGGCGCCGAAACCGCCCCGCGCCGCCCAAAATCACCCGCCTCCGCCGGGATGAGAAAGATTGTGCTTGACTTTTTATGTGGGTATCATATATAATATGCAAGCTGACAAATTGAATAGGGAGATCTGTTCGAACAGCTATGGAGAAGTCGCGTAGCCCGGTCGAGCGCGCACGATTGGAAATCGTGTAACGGTCAAAAGCCGTTCGAGGGTTCGAATCCCTCCTTCTCCGCCATGAAAAACCCTGAAACTGCAATGGTTTCAGGGTTTTTCCATACCCTTTGACCCCAACGCTGACCCCAATAGCAATTTGACGGAATAGACAGATTCGACCCTCGAACGTTGAAATTGAATCATCCGGTGACGGACTGAATGAAGCGCTCCATTCGCTCTGCGGACTGCTGGTGCATCCGCTGGGACACATGACCGTACACGTCCAGCGTGAAGCTCGACGTGGCGTGGCCCAGGTTGGTCTGTACGGTCTTCATGTCGTCGCCGTTTTCGATCGAGACGACGGCGTAACTGTGCCGGAGATCATGGAATCGCTCTTTCGGCATTCCGATCTCACGGACGATCTCCTTGAAATGCTTGTATACGGTGAAGTGTACCAGGTGCCGGCCCAATTCATTCGTAAAGACCAGATTCCAGGGATTGTCCCACGCTGACCCGGCCAATATCTGCATCTGCTCCTGCCAGCGCTTTTCTTCCCTTAGAAATCCCATGACGGATGGCGCGACCGTGATGATGCGGCTTTTTCCGCTCTTCGTCGAGACAAGCGTGTATTCGCCGCCCACCTTTTTCGTTTTCTGGAGCTGCTTGCTGACGGTCAGCGTGCAGCGCTGAAAATCCACGCAGTCCCAGGTGAGCCCCAACACCTCGCCCTGCCGCATGCCGGTGAACAGCGTGACCGCATACAGCCGCTCATACTTGTGCCCACGGATCACCCGGAGAAATGCGGTGATATCATCCTGCTCCATCGGCTGGATCTCTTTCCGCGTCACCTTCGGGAGATCACAGAGATCAGATGGGTTTGTCCGGATCATCTGAAGCTTCACCGCCTGCGTCAGCGCCCGGTGCAGCACCCCATGGATGTTCTTTACGGTTTTCGCGGAGAGCTTATGCTCTTGCTGAAGCTCGTTATACATCTTCTGGATCGGCAGCGCGGAAAGTTGGGAGAGCTTATAGCGCCCCAAATACGGTTTCAGATAGCGATTGCAGATATTGGTGTAGGAGTCCGTGGTATACGGTTTTACCGTCGGTGAAACATAGGTTTCCAGCCAAAGGTCCAGCCAGTCGCCAAACTTTACGGAGCAGGGATCAAGATAGCTGCCGTCGTCGATCTCCGCCATGGCCTGCGTGAGCTTCTGCCGCGCCTCCTTCTGTGTCTTGCAGTAGACGGACTTGCGGATCAGCGCTCCGGTTTTGGGATCAAAGCCCACGCAATACCGGGCTTCCCAACGCCCGTCGGCCCGCTTTCGGATGTTGCCGATGCCGTTTGCGTTGCGTTTTGCCTGTTTTGTCAAAGTAACCTCGCTTTCCTCAGTGATGACTTGCACTTAGCAGTCTCAGTCTGATTTCATTCTATCACTTTTACGATTTAAATCAAGATTCTTTTCCGGTTCTAGAAGATAAGCCGATTCCCTCTGTCCGCCAGGGGGAATCGGCCAAACGCTTCTTTCACATTTTGATTTGTGTGTTCATCCAGTCCATCAACCTGTCCTTCGGAACCACCATGCGCTTGCCGATGAACAGGGTCGGAAAACCCTCAGAGCGCATCAGGTTGTAAGCGCCAGCGCGGGAAATGCCCAGCACGGCGGCCACCTGCTTGGCGTTCAGCGCCATGGGCAACTGCACAGGATCGGTGACCGGCTTCGAGCGCTTCGGCTGCGGAATATAGTCGGTGCGCTTATCCGGGGAAACCGGATAAACGATGCGCAGATCGGATAATTGTTTCATCATCTTTCATACGTCCTTTCTTTTTGATTTCTGTTTTTGTCTTCAATTGCGGGGTTCAAGGCGCGCTCTTCGCTTTCATATACGCGGGTCAGCGTCCGGTCGATATGCTCAGAGCGGCGCTCAATATCTCGCATCAGCTTGAGCTTTTCTCGTAAGGGTGTGATGCGTTTGGTCAAATCAGCTTTCTGTTTCTGCAATTCCGCTTTCCGTTCCGGGGTAGCGTGGCGCATGGCGTAAGTGACGTGCTTTCGCTCGTCGGCCAGAGCGTCCATCTCCGTCTGTGTTTTCGTGATCTCCCCCTGCAGCTCCTCCATCGTCTCGATCCCGCTGCCGGCAAGGAAACGGGTCTCCCGGTCGTACATATCCAGCTTGCGAAGCTCCTCCCTTAGAAATGGGCTGGTCGGTTGGTACTTCGTGCCCTTCGGGAGAATGCCGAGCTCATAGCAGTACCGTAGATAGAGCCGGTAGATGCGGGTCGTGCGGACATGGGGCCGCCAGATGTGCTCCAGCTCTTGCGGCATCCTGGGCGGATAGGAGATCTCTGCGTGACTGTTGCCGTAGTGAGCGCGGCTGCCGCAGTTGCGCCGGATAAACTCCGGCGTCAGACGTTCGTCCAGCGTGTCCAGCCGGGTGAAGTGCTTGTACTGCGGAAGCCGGATCTTCCAGTGCTCGCCGGTGAAGTCCGTGAGGTAGCCCAGCTCCCGGAGATAGTTCTCCACGTATCTCGGACTGCGGTCCAGTTCAATGGCGTCCCACACGTCATTCAGATAGACGTTGTACCGGGTGGGCTTTCCGTCCTTCTCGTCGAAGTAGACAGGGCGCGGCGGCGCTTTGTGCGGGTTTCGGATCACGCTCAGCCCATGTTCCCGACAGAGCCGGTCGGATACGTCTCTCAGCCGCTGCATCTCAGCTTTGGAATAGTTGTATTTCTTCCCGTCCCGGAAGCTGACGGAATTGAACAGATAGTGGTTGTGCAGGTGATCTTTGTCCAGATGGGTCGTGACGAGGATCTGGAAACGGTCGCCCCACATCTCCTTCGCCAGGGCTACGCCGATGTCGTGGCACTCCTGCGCACTTACCTCGCCGGGCTTGAAGCTCTGGTAGCCGTGGAACGCGATATACCCATCGGTCTTCCCGTACTGCCGCTTGGTCAGGATCATCTGTTCCAGCGCCGTCTCCTTCAGGCAGTTGATGGCGGTGACGTAGTGACCGTCCGCCGTAGCCGCCGGACGCTGGACGTAGCGGGAGGCGTCCCAGAGGTCCTGCAGCTCCGGGTAGGTCTTCTCCGGATTCTCCACGTAGTCCACCAGGTCCCGGAGGTGACCCTGGATGTGCCACAGGCTCGTGGTCGCCATCAGGAGGCCGCCTTTCTCGGCTCGGTCAACGCGGTCTGCAGATCCAGAATTGCTTGCTCCAGCCGCCGCGCCGCCTCGGTGAACTCCGGCTTGCGGATGCGCAGAAGCATGTCGTGGATGCTGTACAGCATCTCCATAAGCGGCCACAGCTCGTCGGGCGGCTCCACGGCCAGCACCTTCTTCGTCAACACACTTCGGACATATTCGGCCATGGGCACGCTGGCCTTTTCAGCCCGTTTTGCCAGCTGGTCTCTTTGTTTGACGGGCATACGGATCGTGACCCTGACCATCTTTTCAGTTTCTTCTTTCATTTTGATTCCTCCATTCTTTACGGGGTATTCAGGGGTGCCCCCTGGGTGATGGAGCGCGGCGGCGCGCTCCGATGCTCGTTAAGCTATAAGACACGACCTCCGAAGGATCATTCCCATCGGTCTGGCCGTGTCTCACTTGGGTTGTTCTTTCGTTTTTGGACATAGATCTCGTTGACGTCAAAGCAGCGTCATTTCTTGAATATGCCGGAATGAATGACGTCAGCATGGCG
>SVKR01000146.1 GCA_015068365.1 Oscillospiraceae bacterium | reverse complement strand
TGGTGGAGGACCTCATCTCCACCGGCGGCAGCGTCATCGAGGTGGTGGATGCCCTGCGCGAAGCGGGGGCCGAGGTGCTGGGCGTTGTCAGCATCTTCACCTACGCCATGCAGAAGGGCCTGGACCGCCTGGCCGACGCCCATGTGGAGAACCACTCTCTGACCAATTTTGACGTCATCGCCGCCGTCGCCGCCGAGGAGGGCTACATCCGCCCGGCGGACGTGCAGCGGCTCATCGCCTTCCGCAATAACCCCTCCGACGAATCCTGGATCGGAGGCGGCAAATGAGAAGTCTCATCGACATTCTCGATCTGACCGTGGAGGAGCTGGACGATCTGATCGCCACGGCCTGCGACATCATTGCCGACCCGGACAAGTATGCCGAGCGCTGCAAGCGCCGCAAGCTGGCCACGCTTTTTTATGAGCCCTCCACCCGCACCCGCCTCAGCTTTGAGGCGGCCATGCTGGAGCTGGGCGGCAGCGTCATCGGCTTTTCCGAGGCCACCAGCTCTTCCGCCGCCAAGGGGGAGAGCGTGGCGGACACGGCCAAGGTCATCAGCTGCTATGCCGACATCATTGCCATGCGCCACCCCAAGGAGGGCGCGGCGCTGGTGGCGGCGAACAACGCCAGCATCCCAGTCATCAACGCCGGGGACGGCGGCCACTGCCACCCCACGCAGACGCTGGCGGACCTGCTGACCATCTACCGGGAAAAGGGCCGCTTCGATCACCTCACCGTGGGCCTTTGCGGCGACCTCAAGTTTGGCCGCACCGTCCACAGCCTCATCAACGCCCTGTCCCGCTATGAGGGCGTGAAGTTCGTGCTCATCTCCCCGGAGGAGCTGAAGCTGCCCAGCTATGTGAAAAACGAGGCGCTGAAGAAGAAGGGGCTGGAGTATTTGCAGACCACCAGCCTGGAGCAGGCCATGCCGCTGATGGACATCCTCTACATGACCCGCATCCAGCAGGAGCGCTTTGCGGACATGGACGAATACCTGCGGCTGAAGGACAGCTATGTGCTGACACCGGAAAAGCTGAAAACCGCCAAGCCGGACATGTGCATCCTGCACCCACTGCCCCGGGTCAACGAGATCAGCGTCAAGGTGGACGATGATCCCCGGGCCTGTTACTTTAAACAGGTGCTGAACGGAAAGTATATGCGCATGGCGCTGATCCTGAAGCTGCTGGAGGAGGCAAAGGCATGAACATTGACGCCATTCAAAACGGCATTGTCATCGACCACATCCCCGCCGGGGCGGGCATGGAGCTTTATAAGCACCTCGGCCTCGACGCGCTGGACTGCTCCGTGGCCATCATCAAAAACGCCCACAGCAACAAGGACGGGAAGAAGGACATCATCAAGATCGACGCGGAGATCGACCTGAATTTTGATCTCATCGGCTATTTGGCGCCCAATGCAAAAATCAACATCATCCGCGACGGAATTTTGGCAGAAAAGCGCGCTGTAAGTCTTCCCAAAACGTTGACAAACGTGATAAAATGTAAAAATCCCCGTTGCATCACGAACGGGGAACAGGAGCTGGATCAGATCTTCCGGCTCACCGACCCGGAGGAGCGGATCTACCGCTGCATCTACTGCGAAACGAAAGCAAATTGACACCGTACAAACCCTGCGTTTTGCCCGGTGAATCTGAAATAAAGAAGAGAAGGAGAGAACAAGATGGCGACCATCATCAACGAACCTGCCCACACCTTTAATGAGTACCTGCTGATCCCCGGCTACTCCTCCAGCGAGTGCATCCCTGCCAACATCTCGCTGAAAACGCCGCTGGTAAAATATCGCAAGGGGGAGACCCCGGCCATCACCATGAACATCCCCATGGTCTCCGCCATCATGCAGGCAGTCTCGGACGACCGGCTGGCGGTCGCCCTGGCCACCGAGGGCGGCGTTTCCTTTATCTACGGCTCCCAGTCCATCGAGGACGAGGCCGCCATGGTCGCCCGCGCAAAGAACTACAAGGCCGGCTTTGTGCCCAGCGACTCCAACCTGAACCCGGACGACACGCTGGCGGACGTGCTGCGCCTGAAAGAGCGCACCGGCCACTCCACCATGGCCGTCACCGCCGACGGCACGGCGGACGGCAAGCTGGTCGGCATCGTCACCAGCCGCGATTACCGCGTCAGCCGCATGGACCCGGCCACCAAGGTCAGTAGCTTTATGACGCCCTTTGAAAAGCTCATCTGCGCCAAGGAGGGCACCAGCCTGAAGGAGGCCAACGACATCATCTGGGATCACAAGCTCAACGCCCTGCCCATCATCGACGACGCGGGCAAGCTGTGCTGCTTCGTTTTCCGCAAGGACTATGACAACCACAAGCAGAACCCCAACGAGCTGCTCGATGAGCACAAGCGCTACGCCGTGGGCGCGGGCATCAACTCCCGCGACTATGCCGAGCGCGTCCCCGCCCTCATCGAGGCGGGCGCGGACGTGCTGTGCATCGACTCCAGCGAGGGCTTTTCCGACTGGCAGAAGTTCACGCTGCAGTGGATCCGCGAGCATTACGGCGACAGCGTCAAGGTGGGCGCGGGCAACGTGGTGGACGCCAAGGGCTTCCGTTTCCTGGCCGACTGCGGCGCCGACTTCATCAAGGTCGGCATCGGCGG
>SVKR01000011.1 GCA_015068365.1 Oscillospiraceae bacterium | reverse complement strand
CTCTCCCCTGACATGTTCCGCGAGTTCATCAAGCCGGCCTACATGAAGATTTACGGCTACTACAAGTCTCACGGCGTGCAGGTCATCGCGCACCACTCCGACTCTTACGCCGCCACGCTGGTGCCCGATATGATCGACATGGGCATCGACATCTGGCAGGGCGTTATGACCAGCAACAACATCCCCGAGCTCATCAAGCAGTACGGCGGCAAGATCACCTTCATGGGCGGCATCGACAGCGCCACGGTGGACCATCCCAACTGGACGCGCGAAGAGGTCCGCACCCAGGTTCGTCGCGCCTGCGATGAGTGCGGCAAGCTCTACTTCATCCCCAACGCCTCCCAGGGTCTGCCCATGAGCACCTTTGAGGGCGTCTATGAGGCTCTGTCTGAGGAGATCGACGCTTACTCCAAGGAGTGCTTCTGATCTTGTAAAAACCTTATACAGTGCAAAATAAAGAACGGACGGCTTGCCGTCCGTTCTTTATTTTGCTTCGATTGCGGCGCAAAAGAGGTCCATGTGCGTCCTGATGCGAAGCGACAGGTCAAAGGCCCCGTCACAGACGCACCAGTTGTAGCAGATGCCGCGGAGTATATCGAACAGGCAGTCGATGATCTCATCCGCAGGCAGTTCTCTGCGCACCTCGCCGTTTCTCTGCCCGGCATCCACCACCCTGCGGATAAAGATCTGCATGGGGCGATTCATCGAAAACCATGCGTTTGTGGGATAAAACAGCACGCGCAGCACGTCAATGCCGGTGCGCTCATTCAAGCGCGCATAATACTCCGAGAACACGCGAAGCTGCCCGATGGCGCTGCGTCCTTCTGCTTCCCTGTTGATGGCGTTGCAGATATAGGCGTCGCCTTCGTCATAGATCCGGCGCAAAATGTCGACCTTTGATTTATAGCAGTTGTAAAACGTCCCGACGGGGATTCCGGCGCTGGCGCAGATCTCCCGCACCGTAGTGCCCTGAAAGCCCTTTTCCCGCATGATGTCCATGGCAGTATCAAAAATGATCTGCTGCGTTTCAGACGTCCTGCGATAGGCTCGCTTTGGTTTTATCGTCTCTTTGGGCACGGGCACACCTCCCATTTTGCAAAAACCGCGAAAGGAGCATGAATCAAGCAGTTCCTTTCGCGGTTGGCACCCTCGACTGGATTCGAACCAGCGGCACACGGCGTCGGAGGCCGTTGCTCTATCCAACTGAGCTACGAGGGCAGATACGAGTTGATTATAATCGCTCTGAGCGAAAAAGTAAAGACAAAGTTTTCTGAAATCCGGGAAAATCAATCTCGCATTCAAAGAAGCAGCAGCCACACCATCGCCGGCACCGTAGCCAGGGACAGTACGGTGGACAAAAAGACGCTGCGGCTGGCAAACGCGCTGTCACCGCCGTATTCCGCGCAGAGGATCGGCGAGATGGAGGCACAGGGCATCGCCGCCATCACGGTGAACAGGCCGAGGATCAGCGGGTCTTTGACAAACAGACGAAAAACGAGGAAAAACAGCAGCGGCGCTGCCAGCAGCTTCACCGCGCACACGGTATAGCAGGCCCCGCTGCCGAAGATGTCCTTCAGCGTCATCCGCCCCAGGGCAGCGCCGATGAGCAGCATGGAAAGCGGCACCACCATCTGCCCCAGATATCCCATGATCTCTGTCACCGCTCCGGGCAGTTCCACCCGCAGGAAAAACAGCACCAGTGCCACGAGCACCGCGAACAGCGAGGGATTATAGACCAGTTTCTTCCAGGGGATCTGCTGCCGTCCCCCGCCGAGGATCAGATAGATACCGAGCGTGAAGAGAAAGAAGTTGAAGGGGATCGCGCAGACGGACAGCAGAAACACCGCCCCGTCTCCGTACAGCGCGCTGACCACGGGAATGCCCATGAATATGACGTTGCCGAAGGCGGAGACCAGCGAAAAAACGCCGCGAATGGGCTTTTTCCGGCAGATCACCGCGGCGGCAAGCAAACCGATCACGATCATGAAAAGCTGAAACAGCACACCGTACAGCAGCAGCATGAGAATGTCCGAAAGGCCGTAGTCGGCCCGGACATTCTCAGCGGAGTGCAAGATCAGCATCGGCCCGCAGATATACAGCACCAGCTTGTTGAGCGAGCCGGAGGCAGTGTCGTCGATGAAACGGAGCTTGCTGCACAAAACGCCGATGCAGATAAAGACCAGCAGCACCAGCATTTTTGAAAGCAACGCGGAAAAACTCATAGGTACACCTTACAAATCAACTAAATATGCAGCAGCGCCTTCGCCACGGTGAAGTAGATCAGCAGCGAAATAGCGTCCACTATGGTGGTGATGAAAGGGCTGGCCATGACGGCCGGGTCAAAGCCCAGCTTGTCTGCCAGCATCGGCAGCGTACAGCCGACCACTTTGGCGCAGATGACCGTCATCAGCATGGTGAGGCACACCACCGCCGCAACCATGACCGTGACGCTCTCATTGCCCATGAGCATACGGTCCACCAGCATGATTTTCACAAAGGTCGCCACCGCCAGCGTAGCGCCGCACAGCACTGCCACCCGGATCTCCTTCCAGATGACCTGCAGCAGGTCGCTAAACTCGATGTCTCCTAGGCTCAGGCTGCGGATGACTGTGACGCTGGCCTGGCTGCCGGAATTGCCGCCGGTGTCCATCAGCATCGGGATAAACACCGTCAGCGCCACCTGGACGGCCAGCGCATCCTCAAAGCTGGTGAGGATGATGCCGGTGAAGGTGGCGGAAACCATCAGCAAAAGCAGCCAGGGAATGCGGTTTTTCCATATCTCAAATACGCCGGTGCGGATGTAGGGATGGTCAGAAGGCGTGATAGCGGCCATGATTTCCATGTCCTCCGTGGCCTCCTGCTCCATAACGTCCATGACGTCGTCGACCGTGACGATGCCCACCAGGCGTTTTTCCTTGTCCACCACGGGAATTGCCAGCAGGTCATAGTCGGAGAACATGCCGGAAACGTCCTCCTGGTCGTCCGTGGTGTTGCAGAAGATCACGTTGTCGTCCATGATGGACTCAATGACAGCGTCCTCATCCGCCATGATGAGGTCTTTGACTGTGACGATGCCCTCCAGCTTCCGGTCGCCGCTGGTGACAAAGCAGGTGTAGATGGTCTCCTTGTCCGCGCCGATGCGCCGGATGCGGGCAAAGGATTCCTTCACGCTCATGTATTTTTTCAGATCGATGTACTCCGCCGTCATGATGCTGCCGGCAGAGTTTTCGGGATAGTTCAGATACTGGTTGATGAGCTTCCGGGTCTCCGGCGTCGCAATGCGCATCACGCGCTTGACCACGTTGGCGGGAAGCTCCTCCATCATGTCAACGGTATCGTCCAGATACAGCTCATCCAGGATGCCGCCAAGCTCCTTATCCGTGATGGAGTTGATGATGTATTCCTGCTCCTCCGCCTCCAGCTCGGCAAACACGGCGGCCGCCTGCTCCTTGCTGAGCATGCGGAACACCATGGCCATTTGCTGCTCCGGCAGCTCGGAGAGAAATTCCGCAACGTCGAATTCGTCGTTGTCCTCCAGCATGATCTGCAGCTGCTTCATCTTCTTCTCTTCCAGCAGCGCAGTCATCTCTTCAATGCGGCGGTCATGCAGCTCCTCAAAGCTGACAGGCTTATCCTCCGGCTCGGTCAAGATCCGGTTTTCCATTTCG
>SVKR01000145.1 GCA_015068365.1 Oscillospiraceae bacterium | reverse complement strand
TACCTGCGCACCGACCCGGTGCACCGGGGGCTGTGTCTGACGGAAAAGGCAGGGAATGTCCTGTTTCGCGGCGAGACAGTGACGCTGTCGCTGCAAAGGCCACGTGCCGAGTTGGCGCGCCGAAGCGGGCGAAAAAAAGCCCCGCCCGTCAAGGCGTCCGATGAAGTCTTCGAGGCGCTGCGGACACTGCGCCGGGAGATTGCCGACCGGGAAGGCATCGCGGCCTATATGGTCTTCTCCGACGCCACATTGCGGGACATGGCAGCAAAGCTGCCGCGCAATGCGGAGGAACTGCTCGATGTCTCCGGCGTGGGGAACTTCAAGCTTGAAAAGTATGGCAGAGACTTTCTTCAAACACTGGCGCGGTTCAATTAAAGGAGATCCCACATGGAGAATCTGGAACGTCTGGAAATCGCATATAAAAAGCTGAAAGCCATATCCAACAGGAATGGTTCGATAAATTACTCTCCCAGTTCGATGTGAAAGACGATTGAAAACAGCGCCTGCACCATTTCGTTTACAAGGTCATTCAAAGATACTCAGGATGATTTGGGCAGCTATGTCAATCTGTTTGGCTATCACCCGAAGTATGGCGTCTCCGGACCCAAGATCTCCTCCGTTACATATCGCCCACAAGGCTTTGACTCGGCAGGAAAGCTGTATGAATTATCATAAAGTTGAGTTGCTTAAACCACCGCACACGATAGAAGCCGTGTTTTCTTAGATGCTGGAAATAGAAATATAAACACCGAAGAGACGGAATCGGATACAATAATGATTATTCAGTGGGATTCTATTCGCAGGAAAAACCGTCAGTTTATTGGCCAAGATGGAAAATGTCAAAAGAGTATACAAGAATTGCTTAGAATAGAAGAGTTTTTGAGTGAATTCGGTTATCTCTCATAAGGCCGTGATTAATACACTTATGGAGTTCGAGCCATAACTGGCTTTGATTCATCTGAGTGTTGAAATGAAAGAGCACATAGTTATTTATCATTTCTTGTCCGCAGGTCTACTCTTCTATGGCCCCATTTTTCCAACACTTTTTCCAACGAATCGCCTAAAACAGCCCAAAATGAGCTAAAACGAAGTAACACAAAAAGTTAAGAAAAAACCGCCAAATCCATTGATAACACGGGATTTGACGGGATTTCGTAACATGAATGGGTACAGCCCAAAATGCAGCAGAGGCGATTGGTAAGGATGAGGTCGGCAGTTCGAATCAGCCCAGCAGCTCCAATCCCTTGAAAACACAGAGTTTTCAAGGGATTTTCTTTTTCTCTCTTTGAAGTCAGACCGCATCCTTTTTTCAAGATTTTTGAGGTGTCGAATTTTGATTGTGTTGGGACGATCATAAGGCAGCGAGGTCTCTATCATTCTTCCGGCGGGGAAGCATCATGCTTCTCCCTTGGGGGACCCTTACAATTTAGTCAGGGCAAAATTAATCTTTACAAATCATAATCAACTCATCTCGGTGTCGAAAACGCCATCCGGGAGTATAACGTGAAAGAATACTTTAAACCCGTGTTAGTGTTGAAATACTGAACCTAGCTTTCCCGCCTTGCAAATCAAAGAGTGTTCGGATATAATTCAAAACGAAAAACAACGCGGAGGGGCAGCGACCATGCCGGAGACAGATGAAAAAACTGTATAGCCGATATCTCGCCCGGGAGGAACCGACGACCTTGCGGGCGCTACGGCGAAGCGCTTGCCCTGCTCCTGTTCGGCTACGTCCTCGCGGCGGTGATCGCCTTCGCGCCGGGCGGGAGCGTCACGCTTCTGTGCCTGCGGGTAAAAAAGAGAAAAAACACGGAATAAAAGGAGGAAACCACGCCATGAAACCGAAACGATTATTAGGGCTGCTGCTGGCATTTATGCTCGGCCTGAGCCTGCTGCCGGCAGCGGCGCTGGCGGATGGCACGCAATCCTATTCCTATCTGGGTGTGGATGGTCCGCAGGAAGTCAGTGTGGACAGTGTGACCAAGCTTACGGGCGGCGCCGATCTAAGCCTAAGCGCCGGCTGCTATGTCGTCGATTCTGACGTGACCATCAACAGCCTTGCCGTGACGGAAGGCACCGTGAATCTGATACTTCTCGACGGCTGCACGCTGACCGTCACACAGGACGTGACTGTGGGAAGCGCCGGCGAGGGTCTCCTCGCCGTCTTCTGCCAGAACGGAGGCACAGGCACCTTGAAGGTCCGTAATATCGCGGCTTCAAACAACAGCAACATCTATTTCAACGGCGGCGTTATTTCTGCCAGCGGCAGTATCGCCGCCCCGAATGGCAAGGTGTACATCCGATGGTCGGTTCCGGCAAACAGCGTAACAGCCGCAAGCTACGGAGCCAATGTGGACTTTGACAGCCCCTTTGTGATCAACGGCTCGAAGGATCCCGCGTTGACTTCTGACACTTCTGCGGTCGCCGGCAAAAAGCTCGTTCCCGCATATCAGGTCTCCTTTGACGCAGGAGAAGGAGACGGTACGATGGGAAACGCATACGTTCCCGCATCCAGCCCGTCCTATCCTCTCCCGGAGTGTACCTTCACGCCGCCGGAGAACATGACGTTCGACCACTGGGAAATCCTTGGCGATGACGCCGGCACCCCCGTGTCGGGTACGCTGACGCTGACGAGACAGAACACGCCGTTGATCGCAAAATACAAGACCGCACAGCCCGAGCCGCCGGAGGGAGTCAGTTGGGCTCTTGAAGACGGGGTGCTCAAGGTCAACGGCACAGGCGCTATGGAGGATTACGGAAGAGGGGGCGCGCCATGGTTCACGCGCCGCGCCGAAATCACCTCCGTGGTGATCGAGTCCGGCGTCAACCATATCGGCAATTATGCATTTTATGCCTGCGGCGCAATCAAAAGCGTTGCCATCCGGGGGAGCGGTGTGAGCGTGGGCGACCGTGCGTTTTCCTACTGCGCCGGCATTTCGTCCGTTCAGGCCAGCGGCGTAGCTTCTCTCGGCGAAGGCGCGTTTTACGCCTGTTTCCGGCTGACAGACCGAGGCTTTGCCAGCGGCGCGTCTGTCGGAACCAAGGCATTTGAGCTCTGCGGAATTGGGGGTTGAGCGATATGAAAAAAATCACTGTTTTGCTTTTGGCAGCGTTGATTATGCTCGCATCGGCAAGCACCGCCCTCGCCGTGGTTTTACCGGATGGAGCGATGCGCCTTTCAGGCTTCTCCGGCGCGGTAACGGTCAAGAACGCTTCCGGCATCCCTTTGGAAGCGAGCGAAGGCATGTCCCTGTATAACGGTTACACTGTTGAGACCGGCGCCGCCGGCACCGCGAGGATTGAGCTGGACGACAGCAAGGAGATTACGCTGGACAGCCGAAGCGTTTGCAGTGTTAAACACAGCGGCAAAACTGCTGAGACCTTCCTGATCGCCGGCATGGTCTTCTTCAAGACAGAGCGTCCGCTCGAAAGTGACGAAGCGTTCATCATCCGCTCGCGCGACATCGTGAACAGCGTGCGCGGCTCCTTCGGCTGGCAGGGCGAGAGAGAGCTGGGCCTAATGTATGGCTCTGCGCGTGTGCGGGCCGCCGGGAACGAACAGCTCCTGCAAAGCGGCGAAGGGGTTTCCCTCGCACAAGCTCCCGTCGGCGGCACGGGGTCCAACAAGCTGGTATCATCGACGCTGACCAACGACGCTATCCCGCTGGTCGCGCTGACGGCGCTCGCGGATTCTCCGGCGATGCAGGAAAAGGTCGACAGCGTTCCGACGCTCAATTCCCAGGTCATGCTCGGAAGCCTCGAGGATAAACGGGCGGCGGCGGCTGCGGAGGACCGGAATGCAGTTCAGACGGCGCAGGCGGCGGTAACGGCGCAGAATGCGGCAATCGGAGCGACTGCCTCGATTTACGCCCCCAACGCAGCGATTGTTCCTGCTCCCGCCGCAGTACCTGCTAATCCGGAAGACGATAATACCAGTACAGTAACGGTAAACCCCAGAGACACCGAGGCGCTGATGGCGGCGCTGTCGAGAGGGAGCGTGACGCTCGACGCCCAAGGTTGGACCATCAGCTACAGCGGCGTTACCGTCGGCGCGGGGCAGACCCTCAACATCACCGGCCCCGGCACAGTGAGCATGCCCGGCCTGATGATAGAGTCGGGCGGCACAGTCAACGTCTCCGCCGGCTCGAGCCTCTCCGTCAGCGGTACGGACCTGGTGTGGCGCGGCACGCTTACCAACAGCGGCGCTGTCCGCAGCGACGCGGACATCGCAATGGTCGGAAAAGG
The DNA here is from genome assembly GCA_015068365.1 of Oscillospiraceae bacterium. GTDB lineage: Bacteria > Bacillota > Clostridia > Oscillospirales > Oscillospiraceae > SVKR01. The sequence goes on along the minus strand of SVKR01000145.1, from coordinate 6,138 downwards.
CGCGTGCGTCTTGAGCGACGGCGTATTTACGAATTCCGGCGTGTTCTCCATCGCGCCTTCGACAAGCTTTAACGGCGGTACTGTGAACAATACGGGAACGATCATTGTCAGCGTCGGCGGCGTCTTTACGCCGAACTCCGCGAACGGCGTTGTGATCTACGTCTCCGACGACTGATTGGAAAAGAGGAGAACCATGAAAAAGCAAAAGTATCTGTCCCTGCTGCTTGCAGCCGTCATGCTGCTTGCGGTTTGCGGGACTGTAACGGCCCCCGCCGCTGCGCTCGGCGCCGGAGACTTCCACGGCGGCGCTCCCGCCGGAGCCGCGTTCACGCAGGACGGCTCGCTGCTTGTGTGCGACACATGGAACAAGGTCGTCTGGAAGGTTTCCGGCGACTCCGCAGCGCTGTACGCAGGCGTGATCGGCGTGCCGGGCGTTACCGGCGAGCCTGTCGGCGCATATCATGACGACGCGGCAGAACGGGCGTATTTTCTTGAGCCCTGGGCAATCGTTCCGTTTTTGGACGGCTTTGCCGTCTCTGACGCGCTCGCCAACGTGGTGCGCTATATCGCGGACGGCAAGGTCTACACCTTCACTGGATCTGGCAAGGCAGGAACGGCCGACGGCAACGCCGCAGACGCATCGTTCCGCCATCCCACCGGGCTTGCTTCGGACGGAAACGGCAAGCTCTATATTGCGGACACCGGAAACGGAGCGATCCGCTGCGCGGACGAACAGGGCAGGGTAACGACGGTCGTCCGCGGCCTTGAAAGTCCGATGGGGCTCGCCTGGCACGATGGGGCGCTCTATATTGCCGAGACCGGCCGCAGCCGTATCTGCCGCTGGCAGGACGGAGCGCTTGAGACGGTCGCGGGCATATCCGAAGCCGCCGAGGCCGTTGGGGAATACATTGGCGGATATGCAGACGGCGCGGCAGCGCGTGCGAGATTCGATCATCCGCAGGGGATCGCGGTCGGCGCAGATAGTACGGTATATGTTGCAGACACAGGCAACAGCGCGGTGCGCGCCATTCGCGGTGACCTGGTCTATACCGTCGCCCGCGGCGCTGACGGCGCACCTGCTCCGGTAAGCCCCTGCGGCGTGCTGGTCTCGGATGACACCCTGTACGTCAGCGACCGATTCGCGTCGGATATCCTGACCTGTTCGACGCTTGCCAAGCGCTTCGCCGATGTGGAGGAAGGCGCTTGGTATGCGGAAGCCGTGGAAAGAATGTCTCTGTTGGGCCTCATTCGCGGTGTTTCCGATACGGAGTTTTATCCCAACGGCGCCACCAGCCGGGCCATGATCGTGACGATCCTGTGGCGCATGGAGGGCGCGCCGGAGGCGAGCGGAACCAACCCGTTCAGCGATGTGGAGACAGGGGAGTGGTACACCGACGCCGTGATTTGGGCGGCGGAAAATAAGATCGTTGAGGGCTATGAGGACGGCACGTTCCGACCTGCTGCCAACATCACCCGCGAACAGCTGGCGGCCATCCTCTACCGATTTGCGCAGGGCAAGGGTCAGGGCTTCCAGGGCATGTGGAGCTTCCGGCTTGACTTCCCGGACGCCGCGGAGATATCCGACTGGGCGGACGAAGCCATGCACTGGATGGTCATGCAGGGCATTATCAACGGCAAGGACGGCAAGCTTGTCCCCAAGGGCGACGCCTCCCGCGCCGAGTCTGCGACCATGCTGTGCAATTTTCTGTTTTCGTAATCTACAGAAAGAATACTTTAAACCCGTGTTAGTCCGTTGTACTCCCTACTCATTTCGCCATTCAAATAAGTAAGATAGTTGATATCTTGCTGTTGATTTGCAATCATTTTGAGAGCGAAATAACAATCGAATGGTTGGGCAACATATTCTTTCTTCATCGCTTAAGCTTTCCCGAATCACTCGCCTGGCGAGTGGTTTTGCGCTGCAAAAAAGCGACACGGCCTCTGCCGTGTCGCTTGAGCTTGTCAAAAATTCTTTTTGACAAGCTCATTGATTCAACCCGATGGGGCCTTGCCCCCTCGGACTCCCCTGCTGCTCAGTGATTGATACACTTAAGCATAGTTTTTTGACAAACTGAAGCGACACGGCCTCTGCCGTGTCGCTTTTTGTGTCGCCTGTGCGGGGATCGGCGCGCTCACAGACGCGCGATGGAGCGGATCTCGCAGTTATGGCGGTATTTCAGTTCCCGCATGGCCTCCGCGTCGGCAAAGCGGGCCGGGTCGGCGCTGCGGATGGAGGCGCAGTCGCGCAGCAGCGTGAACCACTCCGTCTGCCCGCCCACATCGTAGACGACAGCGTCAGACAGCGCCTCCAGGCGGTATTCGCCGTATTTCGGCAGCTTGACGATGCACTCGGGATGCGCGACAAAGGTATCGTCGTAAACCTGAAACCTGACCTCGCCCTCCGTCACATAGAGCATCTCGGTCTTGAGCGGATAGGGATTTGACGCGGCGGTAAAGCCGCGCTCCATCTCCGCGGCCCAGACCTCCTTCACGCCGCCGGTCTCCCAGCGGGCGATCAGCATCTTCATCGTGACGCCGTCAAAGCGTTCAACGGCCAGGGGCCGGCTGATGTGGCGCACGCAGTTCATTTCCTGCCACTTAACCCGCGGCCAGCCGACGGGGTCCTCGGCGCGGATGATGTCCGGCAGCACGGGGCCCACCTTCGGGAAGTCCGGCTGTTTCCGGGCGTCGGGGCGTTTTTCCCGTAAAAGCGCGCCGCACATCCCGTCCTCCATCGTCAGATCCATCCGGTGGAAGAAGCCCACCTTGCGGGTGAGATTGCGGAAGGCAAAGCCGTGGGGTTCATAGGGGCGGTGCAGCGTGATGCAGCCGGGCTCCACCTCGGCCACCTTGCCGTCGGAATAGAAATCAAAGGGCGCCATGCTCCAGAAAAATATCTCATAGGCCTCCCGGTGATAGTGGCAGTGGGCGTTCGGCTGCGGATGGAAGACGGAGTCCGTCACGCGCAGCAGGCTCTCCTTCCCCATGGGAAAATGGATCGTCCGCGCCTCCTCCCAGACGCTGCCGCCCGGCTCAGTGTTCACAATGGGAAAGAGCCAGTTGCGCTCGTCATTTACGTCGATCAGATATTGATATTCCATCGGTTGCGTCTCCTTCTGCAAAAGCGGGGTTGTGAAACAAATCCACAGCCCCGCTTGATCCTTGTTATGCGTCGATCGCTTCGCTCTTTTCTTCGGCCCGCTCGGCCACGATCTCCTGCATGACGGCGGCACGGGCGTTCTGGATGCGGCGGGAGAGGCTTCGGTAAGTCTCCATCTCCTCTTCCGTAAACTGTCTGTCCACCCGGTCAAGATAGTCCGATTCCAGGCAGAGCAGTTCCCTCGCAAGCCGCTTTCCGGCCGGGAGCAGGTTGATATACACCTTGCGCCGGTCATAGGAATGGCCCGTGCGCTCCACATAGCCCTTTGCCTCCAGAGAGTCGATCACCTTGGTCATGGTCTGCCGCAGGATCATCAGTTTGTCCGCGATCACCGACGGCTCGCCGCCGTCTGAGAAGAACAGCAGCGCCAGAACGCGGTATTCCGTGTGGGAAATATTGTATGGCTCAAACAGGATGGCGTGCCGCCGCTGGCCGCTCAGCGTGACGGAAAAAGTCTGTTCACGCCGCTCATGCAGAGCCCGAAGCTCACGATCTGTGTATTGTCTGATAGCCATTGCATCACCTTTCCATACGTCGACTTCGTCTGCCTTGTTGCGTTCTTCGGTATTATGATCAGTTTACCATGCCCTGCGCCGGAATACAAAGTCTTTTCAGCCCTTTGTCTCAAAAAATCGTGGTGAGCGGGGCGGGCGTACCCTTTGCGCCGATGCAGGCGCTGGTCATGTGATCCGCGCTGACGCCGTAGAAGCAGCCGATGTCGTGGTAATGGTTCAGGTCGATCAGGAAGAGCGCCTGCAGGCCGTGCTGCCGCTCCTCAACGAAGGAGAAGAGATAGATGTTGTCCCGGATCTTGACATAGTCCGCGGGGTTGGTGGCCATCCACGCGCCGTAGTTGGGGCTGGGGTGACTGTAGGTATAATAAAGGTTGGATGTATACATATGCTTGATGACGATCTTGCCGTAATCCCAGTCGATCGCCTTGCCCACCAGTTCATCGGTGAAGCAGTGCAGCGCCCCGTCCTCCGGAAACGCGCCGTCCAGTCTGCCGAAAAAGAACTCCCTGCCGACGTCGATGTTGGAGTGCTCCGTGCCCACATGGGCGTCGCAGACCGTGGCGCTGCCCGTTTTCATGTCCGCGATCAGCGTGACCTGACGGGAGCAGGCATAGCCGGGGATCAGCTGGTTGACCAGAAAGATCTCGCCGTCCATGGTCTTGACGTTGCACCAGCAGGCTGTTTCCTCGCCGCCGTCCTCAGAAAAACGGACGGCATGGAGCTCGCCGAAGGCAAAGGAGTAAACGCGGCCCTCCCCGCGGAACACCAGCGTCTTGCCGCACAGTGCGTCGGAATCGGGGGGACAGTAGGTTTCGCCGATGGAGGAATGGGAGTATTTTTCCGGATCGGCGCCATATTTCGCCACGGAGGCCTCGATCACCTCGCGGGGGACGTCCAGATCCCACTTTCTGTACCATTTCGGTTTTGTTTTCATTGCGGTTCCTTTCTTCTCACGGGGCTGCCGATGGACGGCAGCCCCGCATTCCATACAGTCAGCGGATCAATGCGCCTCGACCCAGGTGACCTCGGGCAGATAGGTGTTGTACTCAAAGCCGGAGTCGTGGGCGTAATCCTGGATAAAGTGGAAGGCGCAGTTGTAGAAGGCGCCGACGACCACGCACTCATCATAGATGAGCATTTCCATCATGCGCTTGCCGTACTCGGCGCGCTCCTCCCAGCTCTTGGCCTCAATGGCCTTCTGGTAGCACTCGCCGTACTCGGGCAGATGCTGGATGTGCTGACCGTAGCACTTGGTCTGGGGCTCGGGCTGGAAATAGCGGTCCACGATGCCGCTGATGGCGTCATAGGCGCCGATGAAGTACATGATGTACATACCGGGGGTCGTCCCGTCGTACTGGCGCTCGTCAGTGCTGTTGACCGTGATGATCTCCGCCTCGATGCCCAGCTTCTTCAGCTCCGCCTGATAGATCGTGGCGGCGAACTGCGTGGAGTTCTGGGCATAGATGTTGGTCTTGAAGCCGTCGGGATAGCCGGCCTCGGCCAGCATGGCCTTCGCCTTGTCCGGATCGTAGGTGTTGCCGTCCAGGCTCTCGTCATAGAGCAGGGCGCCGGGGCCGTTGATCTGTTTGGTGGTCCATTCCACGGGGTAGCCCATGTTCTTGGTCATGGCCTCATAGTCCAGACCGTAGAGCAGGACCGCCTGGCGCACCTTCAGATCGCTCCAGGGATCGCCGTCGACCTTGTTGTTGACGAAGCAGGTCCAGAAGGCGCGGGTGGAGTGGACGTCAGCCGTCTTGACGGCGTAGCCCTGCTTGACCATCTGCTGCGCGACCAGGGGGTTGCCCAGGTTCATGCAGGTGATCTCGCCGGTGGCGAAGGCGGACATCTGGAGCTGCTGATCGTTGGTGATGAAGCAGTGCCACTCATCCAGATAGGGCAGTCCCTCCTGCCAGTAGTTGTCGTTGCGGACATAGTCGATGGACTGGTCGGGCGTGTAGCTCTTGAAGACGAACGGGCCGGTTCCCACCGGGTGGAGCTGGCACCACTCCAGACCGTTGTCGTCATAGGCCTTCTTGGAGTAAACCTGCACGTTGGTCAGGGATTCCGGGGCGTCCAGAGTGAACTTGGGGTACGTGATGATCAGGGTGTGATCGTCGGGGCACTCGATCTTGCTGGGGTTGCGGATGGCGTTGCCCTGGCCGTTTTCCGCCATGAACTCCATGTTCCACTTCACGACCTCGGCGGTCATGTCGGAGCCGTCATGGAACTTGACACCCTGGTGGAGCTTCACGGTGACCTTGTTGTTGGGCAGGTCGGCCTCCACGGACTCCGCCAGCAGGGGGACGATCTCGTTGGTCAGCGGGTCAAGGCGGATCAGGCGCTCGATGGCGGGGGCCACATAGACGTCGCCGCAGGAGCGGTAGATGCCGAACAAACCGCCGGCCGGGGAGACGGCGCGGTTGTTGGTGAAGAAGCCGCCGTAAACGGCGTCGGGGTTGCGCT
>SVKR01000144.1 GCA_015068365.1 Oscillospiraceae bacterium | reverse complement strand
CCAGGTCCAGACCGCTCTCCTCCGTGGGGCGGGCCACCACCACGCACTGCACGCCGCAGCGGCGCGCCGCGGCCAGCTTTTCCGGAAAGCCGCCGGCGCTGCCGGTGTCCTTGGTGACCAGATAGCGCGCGTCCAGCATGTTCAGCATGGCGACGTTCATCTCCTCGGTAAAGGGGCCCTGCATGGCGATGAGGTTTTTCCCCTTGAAGCCGCAGTCCGTGGCCTGCTGCACGGAGGAAGGCAGCGGCAGCACCCGGGCGAAAAGCCGGGCGGCATAGTCCCGCACGGCGGTATAGCCGGCCAGCTCCTTGCTGCCGACGGTGAGCAGCACGTTGCCCTCCACGCTGTTTAAGTATGCCGCGGCGGCGGCGGTGTCCGGCACGAAAACGCACGCGTCCGTGCCGGAATGCTCCATGGCGCGCAGCAGCCGGACATACTCCGTCCCCGTCTTTTCGCACGCGGCCTTCACCGTCTCGGTGACGACGGCGGCGTAGGGGTGGGTGGCGTCGATGACCAGCCCGGCCCCCGTCTCGGCGATGAGGGCTTCCATGGCCGCGCCGTCACGGCGCCCGGCCAGCACGCGGATGTTCTCCGCCGGCTCGATCAGCGTCTCGCCGTAGTCGGTGGCCACGCAGACGTGCAGCGTCAGCGGCGCGCCCTTGCAGGCCTCCGCCAGAAGCCGCCCCTCGGTGGTGCCGGCAAACAAAATGACGTCGTTCATATCGTATAGCCCCGCGGCGTCACCATTCTGCCGCCGATGTTTTTGGTCTGGGAGTTGCCGATGAAGACCGTGGAGAACATGTCCACCTCCGTCTCCTTCAGCTCGCTGAGGGTCAGCACGGTGATGCCCTCGCCCTCGCGGCCAATGTTCCGGGCGATGCCGCAGACGGTCTCCGGCGCGGCGTGGCGCAGCACGATCTCGCAGGCCCGCTTCAGATAGTCCTTGCGCTTGTGGCTGGAGGGGTTATAGAGGCAGATGACAAAGTCCGCCGCCGCGGCGCAGTCCAGCCGCTTTTCGATCTTTTCCCAGGGGGTCAGAAGGTCGCTGAGGGAGATGACGGCAAAATCGTGCATCAGCGGGGCGCCCAGGATGGCCGCGCCGGAGATGACGGCGCTGATGCCCGGCACAGTCTCCAAAACCACGCCGGGATACTCTGCCTTCAGCTCCTCCATCACGCCGGTCATGCCGTAAATGCCCGCGTCGCCGGAGCAGATCATGGCGACGGTCTGCCCCTTGCGCGCCTCCTCAAAGGCCAGGCGGCAGCGCTCCACCTCCCGGCGCATGGGGGTGGTCAGCATCTGCTTGCCGGGGAAATGCTCCTTCACCAGGTCGATATAGACCGTGTAGCCCACGATCACGTCGCACTCCGCAAGGGCCTGCTGGGCCCGCTGGGTCATATTTTCATAGCTTCCGGGGCCGATGCCCACCACATAGATCTTAGCCAAAGCAAACATCCTCCTCATATTCCGCCAGGGCGAAGGTCATGCCCTCCCCTGCGGTTTTTTTCCGCACGATGCGCCCGCCGGCGGCGAGCAGCGCCGCGCGCTCGCTGACGCAGTCCACGCCTGTGACGCCTTTTACAAAGTCCGAGCCGGAAAACTCCCCCGGCAGGGCGCTCAGTTCCTGTGCGCTGTAGGTGACAAAGGGCAGGCCGAGCGATTCCGCCAGGCGCAGCAGGCAGGGCTCGTCTTTCTTCAGGTCCACGCTGGCCAGGCAGCGCAGCTGCCGCGGCGAAACGCCGCAAAGCGCCATCTGTTCGCTGAAAAACCGCGCCATTTCGCCGGGATCCTTCCCCCGGCGGCAGCCCAGCCCCGCGGCATAGCGCCGGGGAATGAGCCGCAGCGTCTGCGCGTAAGGGGCCTTCGCCGCATCCGCCGTGACGCAGATGCCGAGGCGCGCCTGCCCCGCCGTCAGCTCCGGCGGCAGGGCCCCGCGCACCGGCAGATCCGAGCAAAAGCCCACGTTCTCCCCGGCCAGAAGCGCGGCGGAGACCTCCTTCGCCAGGGGCATGCTCTCAATATACAGGTGGTTTTTCTCCGCGAACACGTCCACGGCGAAAAGCCCGTTCAGATCCGTCGCCGTGGTGATGACGGGCGTGGCGCCAAGGCCGGCGGCAAGGCGCGATGTGAGTTCATTGGCCCCGCCGATGTGGCCGGAGAGCAGGGAGATGACGAATTTTCCCGTCTCGTCCACCACCAGCACGGCCGGATCGGTCTTTTTGCTGCGCACCCAGGGGGCGATGGCGCGCACCGCGATGCCCGCGGCGCAGCAGAAGACCAGGGCGTCGGCGCACTGAAAGCCGGCGCGCGCCCACTCGCCGGCGGAGCCGGACAGCGGCTCTGCGCCGTCGCCGCAGCGGTGCTTTTCCGAGGCGAAGACGCGGCAGGCGTCCCCCTCTTGGCGCAGCGCGTCGGCGGCGCGCAGGGCCGTTTCGCAGCCCCGGGCGGAGTAGGCGATGAGCCAGACCGTCACTTCTTGGCCTCCCGGAACTCCGTGGTGAAGTTGGGGTTATACAGGTCGCTGCGGCGATAATCGGTGTGCAGCACCGCGTCGCCGATGAGCATCAGCGCCGTCTTGGTGACGTTGTTTTCCTTCGCGCACTGGGCCAGGGTGCCCACGGTGCAGATATACTTCCGCTCGTCCGGCCAGGTGGCCTTGTAGACGATGGCGGCGGGGGTGTCCGGCGCATAGCCGCCGGCGATCAGCTCCGCGCTCAGCGCTTCCAGCAGCCCGGTGCTGAGGAACACCACCATGGTCGCGTGGTGGGCGGCGAAGGAGCGGATGCTCTCCCGCTCCGGCACGGGGGTGCGCCCGGCCATGCGGGTGATGATGACGCTCTGGCTGACATCCGGCAGGGTGTACTCCAGATTCAGCGCCGCCGCCGCGCCGCAAAACGCGCTGACACCGGGGCAGGTGTCATAGGCGATGCCCTTTTCGTCCAGGATGTCCATCTGCTCGCGGATGGCGCCGTAGATGCAGGGGTCGCCGGTGTGAAGGCGCACCGTGGTCTTGTGCTGGGCCTCCGCCTTCTCCATCTCCGCGATGACCTCCTCCAGCGTCATGTGGGCGCTGTTGTACACGTCACAGGTGGGCTTTTTGTAGCTCAAAAGTTCGGGATTCACGAGAGAACCCGCATAAATGATAACATCTGCTTCCTTCAGGTAGTTCATACCCCGCACCGTGATAAGGTCCACGGCGCCGCTGCCCGCTCCGACAAAATGAATCATGTCCGCTCCTCCGTATTCTCATTGGATTTTTCTTCGTTTGCTTTCAGCTCCGCCAGCCACTCCGGTGCAGGCCCGGTGGTGAACAGCATGCCTGTCTCGTTGGAAAACACCGCCGCGCCGATGGTGATCTGCCCCTTGGCGCGATAGTTCAGATAATAGTCAACGCGCTGCGCCGCGACGGCCATGGTCTTCTCCAGAAGCCCGGCGGCGCGCAGCACCTCCAGCATCTCGTCCGTGGTCAGGCAGTCCAGAAGCCGCCGCGCCGTCTCCGCCGTGCTTCCGGCGCGCAGCGCGCAGGCCGCCATCAGCTCCGCCCGGGCGTCCGCCTCCCGGGAATGGGTGTTCATGATGCCGCCGGTCAGCTTGATGAATTTGCCGATGTGGCTGACGAACAGCAGCTCGGAAAAGCCGGCGGACACCGCCATGTCGATGGTCTGTCCGATGAAGTTGGAGCACTTCACCAGCTCCGTCTCCTCCACGTGGCACAGCGAGCGGATGAAATCCGCGCCGTAGTTGCCGGGGGCGATGATGATGCGCCGGCAGCCCAGGGCGTACTTCTGCCGCAGCTCCAGGCCGATGCTCTCCACCAACGCCGCCTCGCTCATGGGCTCCACGATACCGCTGGTGCCCAGGACGGAGATGCCCCCCACGATGCCGAGCCGGGGGTTGAAGGTGCGCTTTGCCAGCTCCACCCCGGCGGGGATGGAGATGACCGCCTTCAGCCCGGCGGTGATGCCGTAATCCTCTGATACGCGCTCCAGCGCCCCGGCGATCATGCGCTTCGGCACCGGGTTGATGGCCGCTTCGCCGATGGCCTGCTTCAGCCCCGGCTTTGTCACGCGGCCCACGCCCTCGCCGCCGTCCACGGTGATACCGGGCGTTTCCTCCAGCGTCACGTCGGCGTAGACCAGGACCCCGTCCGTCACGTCCGGGTCGTCGCCGCTGTATTTGCGGATGGCACAGCGGGCGCGGCGGGGCTGCAGCTCCGGCTCCAATACCTCCAGGCTCAGCGCGATGCCCTTGGGCGTCAGAAGATCCACATAGAGCGGGATCTGCCCCGTTGCCAGCATCAGCGCGGCGGCTTTGGCCGCCGCGGCGGCGCAGGTGCCGGTGGTGTAGCCGTAGTAGAGCTTTTTCCCGTCGCGGACGGCGTAATAGCCCTCGATGCCCGTCTCATGCATGGCCGGTCACCTCCCGCAGCGCCGCGATCAGCTCCGCGTTCTCCGGGTGGGTGCGCACCGCGATGCGGCAGTCCCCCTCGTCCAGGCCGCGATAATTGGCGCAGGAGCGCAGCAAAATGCCCTTTTCCAGCATTTTGCCGCACAGTCCCGGCACGCCGGAGAGCATGAGGAAGTTGGCGTCTCCCGGCAGCACGCGGATGCCCAGCGCCCGGATCTCCCGCAGCAGATAGTCCTTCTCCTCCGCGATCAGGCGCAGCGTGCGCGCCACGAATTCGCGGCAGTCCAGCGCCGCCTCTCCGGCGGCCTGGGCCGGGGCGGAGACGTTCCAGGGCTGCACCGTGCGGCACATCTCCAGCAGCATCTCCCGGTTTTTGCACACGACATAGCCCAGGCGCACGCCCGCCATGCCGTAAAGCTTCGTGAAGGCCCGCAGCACCAGGCAGCGGTCGCCGTCGCGCAGCGCGGGGATGATGCTCTTCTCCGCGCCCTTGTCCGTCAGGTCAAGGAAGCACTCGTCCAGCAGCAGCCAGGTGCCGGCAGCGCGGCAGCGCGCCAGGATCTTTTCCAGCATCTCCGGCGCAATGCTGCGCCCGGTGGGGTTGTTCGGCGTGCACAGCAGCAGCGCCTCCGTCTCCGGCGTGATGGCGTCCAGCAGCGCCTCCGTCACGGCAAAGCCCTCTTCCCGGCGCAGGGGAAAATCGCACACCTCGCACCCCACCGCCTGCAGCGCCGCGTCATACTCCGAGAAGGAGGGCACGGGCAGCAGCGCTCGCTTCGGCCGCAGCGCCAGGGCGAACTGGAAGATCAGCTCCGCCGCGCCGTTGCCGCAGACGACCTGCTCCGAAGATACTCCGTGCACGGCGGCCAGCTTTTGGCGCAGCACGGTGCAGTAAGGGTCCGGGTAGGCGGCGCAGCGCGACGCGCTGTCGGCGATGGCGCGCACCACCTCCGGCGGCGTGCCCAGGGGGTTGACATTGGCGGAAAAGTCCAGGCGCACGCGGTGGCGGTAAACGTCCCCGCCGTGGCCGTAATCGTTCAGCAAAACCATGTGTTTTCCTCAAATCACATACAAAATCGCAAAGCCGACGGCCTCCAGCACCGCCAGCAGAAAGACGCTTGTGCCGTACATCAAGGTGCAGCTTCGGCTAATATCCGCGGCCTCCACGGGCCGGTCATCGTCCCCGATGAAGGGCTTTTCGTAGAGCTTGCCGAAGTAATAGGCGTTCCCCGCCAGCTGAATGTGCAGCGCCCCGGCGCACACCGACTCCGTCTGCGCGCTGTTGGGGCTGGCGTGCTTCCGCCGGTCCCGCCGCCAGATGCGCGCGGCGTTTTTCCCGTCAAAGCCCGTCAGGGCCGCGGCGGCGATCATGCCGAGGGCACTGAGCCGCGCCGGGAGGAAGTTGGCCACGTCGTCCACCTTGGCGGCGCAGCGGCCGAAGTGCAGATACTTCTCGTTTTTATAGCCCAGCATGGAGTCCATGGTGTTGATGGCCTTATAGACGAAGCCCAGCACCGGGCCGCCCAGCAGCAGCCAGAACATCGGGGCGATGACCCCGTCGGAGGTGTTCTCCGCCACGGTCTCAATGGCGGCCTTGGCCACCTGCGTCTCCGTAAGATGCTCCGTGTCGCGGCCGACCAGCATGCTCACCTGCCGCCTTGCGCCGGGCAGGTCGCCGGCGTCCAGGCGGGCGCGGACCTTTTCCGCTTCGCGCTTCAGGCTTTTGGCGGCAAAGATCTGCCAGCTCATGATGCAGCAGACGGCGAAGCACAGCCAGCGGCTGACGGCGTGGCAGCAGGCCAAAATCGCCCCGGGGATCAGCGCGCTGAGCAGCAGCATACAGACCACCAATATCCGCCCGGCGGCGCGCTCGCCCTCCGGCGTGGCGGGAAAGCGGGGGCGCAGCGCGCGCTCCAGCGCGGCGATGCCCTTGCCGATCAGCACGATGGGGTGGGGCAGCGCGGCGGGGTCGCCCAGCAGGCAGTCCATCAGAAAGCCGACGAGCACCGCCGGCATCCAAAGTCTCATATTGTCGCCTCACCTGCCTTGCATCCATTGCGGAAAGAGTGAAAAAAGCTGCAGTGAACAAAAGCACTGCAGCCGGATTTCTGCATCGTCTGCCCTCCGCCTGATCCTACCCGTCGGCGGGGAGAGGAGCTCAAGCAGTTCTTCTGACTTACACCTCAGGCAGCTTCGCATGGCCTTCCCAGTTTCCCAGTGGCATACGCTTGCAAAAAATGCGAAGCCTCAGTGCTTACAGCGGCGGTACCGTACGGGAATCGCACCCGTTTCTCTATTCTCTGCCGGAAGCGGCAGCACTTGAGCCGAACTATGATAGATACTATAAAAATATAACACCCGCCCCCAACTCCTGTCAATACGGCGCCCGGAAAAGCGCGGAAAATGCCGCCCCGTTTTTTCAAACGGGGCGGCATGGCATGCAGACTGTAGACAAATCCTGTTTTGCAAAGGAACCGTCTTGCATGGGGGGGTGTGAGGGGGGCCGGGAGGCCCCCTGCACGTTCAATTCTCGGGCGCGTTGCAAAATACGATCCATCCTGTCATTCCGAGCCAGTGCGCACACTGGCGTGG
>SVKR01000143.1 GCA_015068365.1 Oscillospiraceae bacterium | reverse complement strand
CACCTCCAATATGGCGGCATGCAGGACCCCGGCCGCCGGGGCTGCGCGCCAGCCCCTCCGCTGCCTGTCCTGTGCCGCTGCGCCGCCGATGATCGGTCGGGGACGCATATAAATTCTTACATGGGAGATTATAGAATCCGAAGTGTTAAAGAAGCGTATGAAGAAAGCGGTATGTTTCATTTTTTTCCTGTTTGGGGAAGAAGCCTCCGGCAGAGACCATGCTCCCCTTTTTTGCGTAAGGGGGGGCACGGCAAAGGGCGCCGGGGGAAACCGGCGCCCATCCTGCCTTGTGCGGTCATTCCATACTGCCGCGTGTGAACTCCGCCCAACTGTACTGGCTCATGTATTCGCCCCGGTACGCCCGCAGCGCCTCCGGCTTGCCCGCACGCCAGTCATAGAGATCGCAGGAGACCTGTTCCGCGTCCACCCCCTGGAACCCGCGGCGGCGCAAAAGCACATCGCCGCAGCCGAGGGCGGCCAGCGTGTCAACCAGGTCCTTGCGCAGCAGGCGGAAATAAGACGGCTGCACATCCCGTTCCTCCCACAGCGCGGCAATGATCTCCGCGTTGGAGCAGAGCGTCCCGCGGTCCACCAGATAGGCAAGGAATTCCTTCGTCTTTCCATGGCGGAAGGCCAGGGGCGCGCCGTCAACATAGACTTCAAAGTTTCCGAAGGTGTGAAACCGCACCCGCTTCGGCTTCTCCGCGGACGGCGGATAGCGCAGGTCAGCCAGCTCGCGCCGGATGTGCTCTGCGCGGTAGGGGCGGCAGAGAAAGCCGCTGGCATGCAGCTCCAGCATACGGGTCATGTCGCCGGGGCGGCCGGCGGTGAAGATCAGGTTGACCCGCGGCTGCAGCTTCTTCAGCCGCTTCGCCAGGACGAAGCTGTCCGGTTCGGTCAGGCCGACGTCGAGGAAGACAGCGTCGCAGGGCGCACGCGCCATCGCCGCCAGCGCCTCCCCTCCGGAACGGAAGCAAAGCTGCTCCGCCTCCGGGGCGGCGGCGCGGACAGCGGCCGTCAGCGCAGTCATGGAGGGCGCCTGCCCGTCGATCAGAAAGATCCTCATGGCCGGTCCCCCTCCTGCCGCGCCGCCTCCTGCCGGGTGCGCATCGCCCGCTCAACCAGCGCGTCCTGAAGGATCTCCTCATAGCGCGCCGCGGCTTTTACCATGCCTGCGCAGACCGGGCAGCCGGGGCGGCTCTTCCCCGTGCGCGAGTCGATCCGCGCATGCCAGACGTGGCCGGCCTTGCACAGCCACCAGACCTTTCTGTGGCTGCCGCGGGTCACCTTCTCCGGGGTCAGGTCGCCGTTCAGGCTCGGATGCCACTGGGCGGCCAGTCCGGGCTCCAGCGTGGCCAGATCGTTGAAGCCGGCCAGCACCTTGCGCCCCGTGCAATAGGGGCAGCCGCTTTCCGACTGTACGCGCCGCACGACCGATGCGCGCCACTCGTGGCCCTTTTCGCAGCGCCACCACACCGCCCGTCCGCTCTGCGGCCCGACCTGGTACGGCGTCATACCGCCGTTTTTCTCCGCGCACCACTGGGCGGCAAGCTTCGGATAAAGCGTCGCCAGATCGTTCTCGCCCGGGATCACCCGCTGCCCGGCGCAGACCGGGCAGCCCCGGCCCTCCTTCGCGCGGGACGCCACGACCGCGACCCACTCGTGGCCCTTTTCGCAGCGCCACCATACGCGCTTCGTGCTCCCGGCCCCGACCATCTCCGGCGTCAGCGCCCCGTTCTTTACCGGGTGCCACTGGGCCGCCAGCTCCGGGCAGAGGGTCGCCAGATCGTTAAAGCCCGGCTCTATCGTTTTGTTGCCGCAGTAGGGGCAGCCGGAGGAATCGTTCACGCGGGCGTCGATCGCGGCCTTCCATTCATGCCCCTGCTCGCAGCGCCACCAGACGCTGCGGTTGCTCTGGGGCCGCACCCTGTCCGGGGTCAGGTCGCCGTTTTTCTCCGTGCACCACTGGGCGGCGAGCTTTGGATAAAGCGTCGCCAGATCGTTCTCGCCCGCGATCACCCGCCGGCCGGCGCATACGGGACAGCCTGTGTGCCCGCCGAAACGCGAGGAGACCCGCGCCTGCCATTCGTGCCCGCTTCCGCAGCGCCACCAGACTTGCGCTGTGCTGCCGTAACTGACCGACCAGGGCGTAAGGGGCGCGTTTTTCTCCCCGTCCCACTCCGTCAGCAGCTCAAGCCGCCGGTCCTCTATGCACTTTTGATAGAGGCTCATCCTCACTGCACTGCCCTCCGGGCCGCGATGGCGCCGCCTGTGCCGTCGGCAGCAGACGAATCGGGCCGATTCTGCTTATATAGTGCAGTATAGTCAATATATTGAGTATTGTCAATGCATTGAGTATGGTCAATATATTTTATGTAGTATAAGTATAATAAGGTAAGCAGACCGGCGGATGGTTTTGTCATTCGCCGGCGTCTGATACTTTTCCCTCCTTTCTCCTTTATGGATGTACATACTGCAAAGGGTTATTATGATTTCTTTTGAACCGTTCTGGTCCACGCTTTCAAAGCGCGGCATCACGACATATGAACTGATCTATCGGCACGGCCTTTCTGCCAACACGATCCACCGCATCAAACACGGCGAGGCGATCACCACCAAGACGCTGAACGAGCTTTGCTTTATCCTGAATTGCCCGGTCAGCGATATCATTGAGTACGTCGTTTCTGACGACGACTGACGCGCGATTCCCCGTCAGCATGCGCTCCGTGCCCGCATATCCGTGCACGGAGGGCGCGTTCTTTCTCAGAAGCGGATCGGCAATCCCGTCCGACGAATTGCGAAAACCGGGAGGCGATGTGCTTCCCGGCGCACCGAACAACAGTACCCGCCCGGCGCCGGATCCGGTGCCGGGTACTGTTGTCTGGCATATTCTCTATGATCTGATCGGACTGCGTTTTTCAAAGGCGGCGCAGCGGAGCCGGTCGGCGGGACAACAAAAAAGCGACATGCCTCGGCATGTCGCTTTTTTGTTGCGGTAATCGGTTAAAAATCCTATCTCTAAAAATCACTTGCTGAATATCGAACGGTCACTATGATCACGGTTTTGGAAACCTCATCGATGCGGTAGACAACCGTATAGTTCTTGATGAACAGCTGACGATAGCCTTGATTCGCATAGATTCCGCGCTTCCGCTCCGGACAACGATACGGCATTGATTCGAGTGAGATGATTCCTTTCTCCAGCGCTTCAATTATCTTGATTGCCGTGCCCGGCTCAAGAAAAGTGCCGGCAATATACGCATAAATCCCATCTAAATCCCGCTGCGCCCTTGCCATCAGCTTGACCTGATAGTTATCCAAGATATTTTCTCCTTAATGCCCGAAGCTCCTCGCGAGCATCATAGAGCTTTCCGCTTTCAGCAAACTCTGCCTCTGCTTCGGCAATGGCGGCGTCTGTCGCCGCGGTCTCCAACAGTTCGTCATAGGTTTCCATACTCATGACTACCATGTCGCCATAACCATTCTTAGTGATAAAAATCGGCTCGCGCTTTGCGTGGCACAGGTTTGAAAGCTCCGTAGTATTCCTCATGTCAGTGATAGGTCTGATTTGCGGCATAATCTACACCTCCCATTCTGTCCATTATTATAGCAGAATTATGTGCAGAATACAATGCATTTTTCAGAAAAAAGAAAATCGACAAATTTCTTGTCGAAATTTGTCGATTTCTGCGGTAATCGGTTAATTCTCCTATATCGGAGTTACGACAACGGGAAGGAAGAGAGTGTGAGAGGAACCCAGGAAGGGTTCCTTTCACGTTCAATTCCCCGCGCCGTGCGCGGGCCAACAAAAAACGACATGTCGAAACATGTCGTTTTTTGTTGGAGCTGGATGAGAGACTCGAACTCTCGACCTCATGATTACGAATCAGGCGCTCTACCGGCTGAGCTAATCCAGCGTCCCATGCCCGGCCATCCGGCCAAGCGTGAATCATTGTAACACAGGGGGTTTTCGTTGTCAATCACAAATCCGGCAATTTTTGATTACTGCCTGTTATCAGATTTTTGTCATTTTTTGTAGCTTTTTCGAGGCCGTGTGTCAAGTCGTTTTTTTGCACAAAGATTTTCGGAATCTTTCTCATTTCAGCCCGGTTTTTTCGGTGCTTCCACGGAGAAAAAACAGTTGACAAGCCGTGATCCGGGGAAATAAGCGGAAAAAATAAGTCAGCCGCAACCGGCATATAGCAAGGCGTTATCAACATTTTCAACAGGTTTTTGAACACGCAAAAATATTCGTGTTTTCAGTATATCCATCCGTTTTTGTAAATTTATGTATATCCCGCAAACCCGTTTTTTGCCCTGATGTGCACGCAGCGCGCGGTTTGCATAATGTCCGCCCCGCCGCCCGAACTCCGCCGCTGTCAGGCACCCGGTCAGAATCCGGCAAAATGACCGCTGTCGCGCATGGAAACGAAGTCTCCGTCGGCAAAAATGAGGTGATCGGTCAGTTCCACGCCGATCATCCGCAGCATGTGATAGATGCGCCCGGTGGCCTCCACGTCCGCGCGCGAGGGCAGCGCCACGCCGGAGACGTGGTTGTGCGCCAGGATCACCCGGGCGGCCTTGTCCCGCAGGGCAAGCTCCACCAGCTCCCGGGCGGAGACGCCCACCATGGCGGTGGTGCCCTCCCCCAGAAAGTGGCAGTCGATGACGCGGTCGGCAGTGTCCAGGCACAGCAGCACCGAGCACTCCCCGCTGCGATAGTCGAACTGCGGCAGCAGATAGGCCCCGGCGGCTTCGCTGTCCCGGATGGGGGTGCCGCGCGTGGCGGCGGCGCGCAGATAGCGCCCGTTCAGCGCCGTGACCAGGCGCAGCA
This sequence comes from Oscillospiraceae bacterium, assembly GCA_015068365.1. GTDB lineage: Bacteria > Bacillota > Clostridia > Oscillospirales > Oscillospiraceae > SVKR01. The sequence goes on along the minus strand of SVKR01000143.1, from coordinate 15,012 downwards.
GCGTGGCGGCGTTGTCCCCGATGCCCGGCACGCGCTCCAGCGCGGCGCGGTCGGCCTCCAGCACGCCGCGAAAGTCCTTGAACCGCGCCAGCAGCGCGTGGGCCAGCTCGTTGGTGTCAGCACGCGGGATGGCGTAGAACAGCAGCAGCTCCAGCGCCTCGATGTCGGAAAAGCTCTCCAGCCCGTGGTCGCGGAACCTGGCCTTCAGCCGGGCCCGGTGGCCGGCATGCACATTCTCATCGCCCATCGCCGCGTCCTTCCGTCAGCGCCCCCAGCTCCATGCTGGCGTAGGCGTTCAGATCGCTGCCGGCGGTGTGGCCGGCCAGAAACTCATAGTAGCCCTGCGCGCCCACCATGGCGCCGTTGTCGCCGCACAGGCGCAGCGGCGGGACGTACAGGCGGATGCCTGCTTTGGCGGCGGCGCGCTCCAGATCGGCGCGGATGCGGCTGTTGGCGGCCACGCCCCCGGCGGCCACCAGGCTGTCATAGCCCCGCTCGCGCACGGCGGCCATGGCCCGGGGCACCAGCGAATCGCTGACGCCCTTGGCAAAGCTGGCGCAAAGCGAGGGCAGGTCCAGCGCCTCGCCGGTCTGCTCGGCGTGGTGGATGAGGTTGATGGCGGCGGTCTTCAGCCCGGAAAAGCTCATGTCGTAGGGGTGCCCCTCCACCTTTGCCACCGGGAAGCGGTAGCGGCTGTCGTCCCCGCCGCGGCTGAGCTCGTCCAGCGGCTTCCCGCCGGGATAGCCCAGGCCCAGCACCCGGGCCACCTTGTCGAAGCACTCCCCCGCCGCGTCGTCGCGCGTCGCGCCCATGATCTGCATGTCCGTATAGTCCCGCACGTCCACGATGAGGCTGTTGCCGCCGGAGATGGCCAGGCAGACGAAGGGCGGCGTCAGCTCCGGGTAGGCGAGGTAATTCGCCGCCATGTGGCCCCGGATGTGGTGCACCGGGATCAGCGGAACGCCCAGGGCGCTGGCCGCGCTCTTGGCGAAGTTCACCCCCACCAGCACCGCGCCGATCAGCCCCGGCGCGAAGCTGACGGCCACGGCGTCGATGTCCCGCTTCGTGATGCCCGCCGCCGCGACGGCCCGGTCGGCCAGCTGATAGATGACCTCCACATGGCTGCGCGAGGCGATCTCCGGCACCACGCCGCCATAGACGGCGTGCAGGTCCGCCTGGGAAAAGATCTGGTCGGTCAGCACCTCCCGCCCGTCGCGCACCAGCGCCACGGCGGTCTCGTCGCAGGTGGATTCCACCGATAGGATAATCATGCGTTCACGTCCTCCCTCAGTCCAGCGTGCGGGTCATCAGCACCGCGTCCTCTCTGGGCTTTTCATAGTAATCCTTCCGCCGGCCCACCACGCGGTAGCCCAGCTTTTCATAAAGCGCGGCGGCCGCGGCGTTGCCCGCGCGCACCTCCAGGGTCAGAAAGCTCAGGCGCAGCGAGCGTGCCCGCTCCTCCAGCGCTGCCAGAAGCGCCGTGGCCACCCCCTGCCGCCGGCAGGCGGGCTGCACCGCCACGTTGGCGATGTAGCCCTCGTCCAGCACGTAGAGCATGCCCACATAGCCGACCACCCGGCCCGCGCCGTCCTCGGCGGTCAGGCAGATGTGGCTGTCCGGCTGCAGGAGCATGCGCAGCATCGGCTCCGTCCAGGGGACGGAAAAGCTCTCCTGCTCGATCCGCTGGATCTGGGGCAAAATGGCCTCCCGCGCATCGTGAATGTGTATCTCCAAGGTCTGTCAGTCCTCCATGCAAAGCTCATCGACGCACTGCGTGACCTCGTCCAGGACGCGCCGCGCCGTCGCCGCCCACAGGCTTTTGTGCCGGGGCGGGACGATGTCGCGCTCCCCCAGGCACAGGATCTTCGCGTCATACTGCGGAAAGCGCTCCGCCAGGGCGTCCGCCTGGGAAAGCGTCATGCACAGCACCGCGTCGTACTCCGCCAGGCACTCCGCGTCCGCCGCGGCGGGCGTGTGCGCGGAGATGTCCGCCCCGGCGCGGGCCGCGGCCTTTGCCGCCTCGGGCACGATGGCCGCCCCGGCGCGCAGCCCGGCGCTGGCACAGCGCACATCGGGGCAGCGCGTGCGCGCCAGGGCAGCAAACATCGCCGCCGCCATGGGGGCCAGGGCGCAGTCGTCCGCGTCCACGAACAGGATGCGTTCGGCCTCCAGGGGCGCGGCGCCGGCTTGCCACAGCGCGGTCTGCTCCTCGTCCCAGCGCTCCAGCGTCCGGTCCCCGGCCAGGCCCTCCACGTGGTGGGTCAGCTCGTGGTGCAGCGTGGCGATGAGATGCGTTTTGAACTCCTCCGGCGCGAGGTCTCCGTACAGCGCGGTGAAGCTGCCGTAGAAGATCTCCACCCGCCGGCCCATCTGGTCGTTGTGGTAAAGGCCCAGGATATAGCGCCCGTCGTCGCTCTTTTTCGCCCCCGGCAGCAGGTTCACGCCGCCGTTCAGCTCCCGGAAGATGCCCTCCGGCAGGGCCTCCACGGCCTCGTCCAGGACCTGCCCGGCCTCGTCAAAGGAAAGCATGGCGTGCCTCCTCTCAATGGGCGTCGGCCCAGCTCTTGCCGGCGCCGGCCTCGGCGATCAGCGGCACGGAAAGCTGCGCCACACGCTCCATCTCCCCGGTCAGAAGCGCCTTGACGCGCGCGCACTCCGCCTCCGGGCACTCCACGATCAGCTCATCGTGCACCTGCAAAATGAGCTTTGCCGCAAGCCCCTCTTCCTTCAGCCGCCGGCGCACCTGCACCATGGCCAGCTTGATGACGTCCGCCGCCGTGCCCTGGATGGGCATATTCAGCGCCACCCGCTCCCCGAAGGAGCGCTGGGCGAAGTTGCTGCTTTTCAGCTCCGGCAGCGCGCGCCGCCGGTGGTAGAGCGTGGCGACATAGCCGTCGGCCTTCGCCTGGGCCACGATGCGCTTCTGGTACTCGCGCACGCCGTGGTACTTTTCCAGATAGGCGTCCATATAGGCCTTGGCCTCGGCCGGCAACACGCCGATGTCCTGCGCCAGGGACCAGGCGGAGATGCCGTAGACGATGCCGAAGTTGACGGCCTTGGCGTGGCTGCGCTGCAGCCGCGTCACCTGCTCCGGCGGCGTTCCGAAGACCTGCGAGGCGGTGACGGTGTGGATGTCCTCGCCGCTCCGGAACGCGGCGACCATGTTCTCGTCCGCGGAGATGTGCGCCAGAAGCCTAAGCTCGATCTGGCTGTAGTCGGCGTCGACCAGCACGTTGCCGGGCGCTGCCACGAACATGCGGCGGATCTGGCTGCCCAGCTCCTTGCGGATGGGAATATTTTGCAGATTCGGCTCCCGGGAGGAGAGCCGCCCGGTGTCCGTCACGGTCATCATAAAGCGGGTGCGGATGCGCCCGTCGGGCTCAATGACCTTCAAAAGCCCCTCGGCATAGGTGCTCTTCAGCTTGGTCAGCATCCGGTATTCCAGCACGGCGTTGACGATGGGGTGCTTGTCGCGCAGCTTTTCCAGCACGTCCGCGTTGGTGGACCAGCCGGTCTTCGTCTTTTTCCCGGCGGGCAGCATCAGCTTTTCAAACAGCACCGTGCCCAGCTGCCGGGGCGAGAGGATGTTGAACTCCCCCTCCGCCATGTCCCAGATGCGTTTTTGCAGCGCGTCGATGCTCTCGTTCAGCGCCGCGCCGAAGGCGGCCAGCGCCTCCCGGTCCACGAGAAAGCCCGTGTGCTCCATCTCCGCCAGCACGGCGGAAAGGGGCAGCTCCATATCGTGCAGCAGCCCGGTCATCTCCGCTTCCGCCAGGCGCTGCTCCATCACCGGCATCAGCGCCGCGATGGCGGCGGACTGCGCCGTCAGCGCCTCCAGCAATGCACCGCGCGCGCCCTCCCCGCCGTCGTCCAGCAGGCTCATCTGCCCGCTCTGCCCAGCGTCCGGCTCCGGCAGCGTCCGGCCCAAATACTGCACCGCCAGCCGCTCCGGGGCATAGCTGCCCGCCGTGGCGTCCAGCAGATAGCCCGCCAGGGCGCTGTCAAAGCGCCAGGCAGCGTCCGTGATGTCCAGCCCGCGGTCCAGGCAGAAGCGCATCAGATCCTTCACGTCGTGCCCCGCCAGCGGCACCGGGCAGGTCAGCATGGCCCGCAGCGCTGCGGTCAGGTCGCCCTCATAGCGCCCGGCGTCCAGCGCCCAGGCCCGGGGCGGCTGGGACGCCTGGTAAAAGGCAAAGCGGTCAAAGTCCTCCCCGGCGCGGATGCAGACCAGCGCCCCGGCGGCGGCGATCACGGCCGCGGCCGATTGCGCCATTTCCTCATTCAGAATCTCGGTATATGCGACCGTCTCCGCCACTTTTCCGGAGTTTTCCCCGGTTTTCTCCGCCTTGATCCCCCACTTTTCGATCATCTTCTGGAAGCCCAGGCGCAGCAGCAGGTCATAGAGCGCCCCGCTTTGCTTCACGCCCTCCCAGCGCATTTTCTCAAAGTCCGCTTCAAAGGGCGCCGCCGTGTCGATGGTGGCCAGGGCAAAGCTCATGCGGGCGCTCTCCTCCCCCGCGGCCAGCTTTTTGCGGACGGAGTCCTTCACGTCCAGGGCACCTAAGTCCGCGTAGATCTTCTCCACGCTGCCCCAGCGGCGCAGCAGGTCCAGCGCGGTCTTCTCCCCCACGCCGGGCACGCCGGGGATGTTGTCGCTGGCGTCGCCCATCAGCGCCTTCAGATCGACCATGCGCTCCGGCTCGAAGCCGTACTCCTCCCGGAAGCGGGCCGGGGTGTAGTCGATGGTCTCGGTCTGGCCCATGCGGGTCTTGATGTGCAAAACGCGCACCGCGTCGGTGATGAGCTGGAAGGAATCCTTGTCGCCGGTGGCGATGGCGCACTGCCCGCCGGCTTCGGCGCACAGGCGGGACACCGTGCCCAGCAGGTCGTCGGCCTCATAGCCCTCCAGCTCCATGCGGTAAACGCCCATGGCGTCCAGCACCTGCTTCAAAATGGGCATCTGCACCGCAAGCTCCTCCGGCATGCCCTTGCGCTGGGCCTTGTAAAGCGCGTACTGCTGATGGCGGAACGTGGGGGCGTGCAGGTCAAAGGCCACGGCCAGCGCGTCGGGCCTGACCTCGTCCAGCAGCCGCTGCAAAATGGTCAGAAAGCCGTAGATGCCGTTGGTGGGCGTGCCGTCGGGGGCATTGAGCATCCGGATGCCGAAATAGGCCCGGTTGACGATGCTGTTGCCGTCGATGAGCAGAAGATTCATGGCAGATCCCTCAATTCCGGGGCAGGGGCGCATCGTCCCTGCCCAGCGTTTTGTAGACAGTGAAATACATGGTCAGAAAGCACGCGCCGCCGCCCAGCAGGTCGGAGATGGGCTCCGACCAGAATACGCCGTTGACGCCCATGCCCGGCAGCAGCGGCAGCAGAAAGACCAGCGGCAGCACGATGACCACCTTGCGCAAAAGCGAAAAGGTGACCGCGTGGCGGGCCTTGCCCAGGCCCACGAACACGCACTGCCCCGCCGACTGCAGCGACATGAACACGAAGCCGCAGAAATAGATGCGGATGGAGGGGATGCCGGCGGCCAGAAGCGCCGGGTCCTGGTTGAAGATGCGGATGAGCGCGCCGGGGATGGTCATGGACAGCAGCCACACCGTAAAGGCGTAAAAGAGCGAGGCCAGGCAGAAAAAGCGGATGCCGGTGCGCACCCGGTCATAGGCCTTCGCGCCGTAGTTGAAGCCCAGCACCGGCTGCGCGCCGGAGGCCAGGCCGTGGACGATGAGGAAGGCCAGCTCCTTCACCGAGTTGATGACGGTCATGACGCCGACGTACAGGTCCCCGCCGTAGCGCTGCAATTGCACGTTGCAGGCGCTTTGCACCAGCCCGGTGGTGACGCCCATGACGAAGCCCGTGACGCCGAGGCCGAGAATTTTCATCACCGTCTCGCGGCGCAGGCGCATGCACCTCGGCCGCAGGTCGAGGATGGCCTTTTTGCTGAAGAGGAACTGCATCACCCACACGGCCGAGCAGAACTGGGCGATGACCGTGGCCCAGGCCGCCCCGGCGATGCCCATGCCGAAGCCGAAGGGCATGGTGATCACGCCGAACAGCCGCTCCCCCGGTCCAAGGATGAAGAAGGGGTCCAGCACGATGTTGATGACCGCCCCCAGCACCACGGTGCACATGCCGATTTTGGCAAAGCCCTGGGCGTTGATAAAGGCGTTCATCCCCAGGGAGATCATGACGAACAGCGTGCCCAGCAGGTAGATGCGCAGATACTCCGAGGCGTAGGGAAAGGTGACCTCGCTGGCGCCGAGGAAGAAGAGGATGTCCTTCAGAAAGACCGACAGAAGCACGGTCACGGCAACGCCGATACCGAGCAGCAGCACGAAGGCGTTACCCATATAGCGCTCGGCCTTTTCCCTGTCCCCCTCGCCCCGGGCGATGGCGCACAGCGGCCCGCCGCCGTTGCCGCAGAGGTTGGCAAAGGCGGTGATGAGGGAGATGACGGGCATGGAGAGCCCCAGCCCCGTCAGCGCCATGGCGCCCACGCCCTCGATGTGGCCGATGTACATGCGGTCGACGACGTTGTACAGCACGTTCACCAGCTGGGCCATCATCATGGGGATGGCCATTTTCAGGATGACCTGCCACATGGGCCCCTTTGAAAAATCGTTTTTTATCGTTCCGGCAGTCTGCGCCAAGGGTCCGTCACTCCTTTGTCCGATCGAAAAAAGCCCGCTTCGCTCCGCTCACTTGAGTATGTACACGCACGCGAGGATGCACGCAAGGCCCAGCCACACCCCGGCGCGCATCGGCTCGCCGAAGGCCAGCACGCCCACCACCGCGGCGGTCACGGGCTCCACGCTGGCTAAGATCGCGGCCTTGCCGCTGTCCATGCCCGCCAGGCCGTAGGTATAGAGCAGATAGGGCGCGACCGTGCACACCACGATGAGCCCCAGCACCACCCACACCATGCCCGGCATGGCAAAGGTGGCGGCCAGCTCCGCCGGGCGCAGGCACACCAGCGCCCCCAGCCCGGCGCACAGGAAGGTGTAAAAGGTCACGGTAAAGGGCCGGTAGTGGTTCAGGGCGTAGCGCCCGAAGATGGAGTAAAGCCCGTAAAAAAGCCCGCTGGCCACGCCCAGCACCGCGCCCCACAGCGTCACCTCCGCGCTGCCGGACCAGAGCCCGGTGACGAAGGTGCTGCCCAGAAAGGCCAGCAGCAGGGCAAGCAGCTTGCGCTTTGTCAGCTTATCCCGCCACAAGATGGCGGAGAGGATCACGACGAAGGCCGGGGAGGTATACAGCAGCACCGCCGCCACCGCCAGGGAGCAGAGCTTCTGGCAGGTGAAGTAGCACAGCGTGAAAAACAGCACGCTGACGATGCCCGTGCCGAGGAAAATGGGCAGGTGCTTCCACTGGATGCGGAAGATGCTCCGGTCCCGGACGGCGAACAGCAGCCCCAGCAGCAGCATGCTGCCGAAGTTGCGCAGCAGCACGATGCTGCCCACGCTCACGCCCGCGCCGGTCAGGCGGCGGTTAAACAGTCCGATCAGCCCCCACAGCACCCCGGAGGCCAGCACACAGAGATGGGGCAAAAACTTCTTCATTTCTTCCTCGACTTTCCCCGCAGGGCAATGATGCGGTCGCGCAGGTCGGCGGCGATCTCGAACTCCAGCATCCGCGCCGCCTCCTTCATCTGTTTCTCCAGGCGCTCGATCTCCATCTTGCGCTCGGCCTCCGTCATGCGCACGCCGGTCTTCTCGCTGCGCGCGCCCTCGCCGCCCTCGCCCAGGCGCAGCAGATCACGCACGTCCTTCACCACGGTTTTCGGCACGATGCCGTGGGCGGTGTTGTACTCCGTCTGCTTTTTGCGGCGGCGCTCGGTCTCGGTGATGGCGGCGCGCATGCTGGGCGTCACCGTGTCGGCGTACATGATGACCGTGCCGTTGGCGTTCCGCGCCGCGCGGCCCACGGTCTGGATCAGGCTGGTCTCGCTGCGCAGAAAGCCCTCCTTGTCCGCGTCCAGGATGGCCACCAGGCTCACCTCCGGCAGGTCAAGGCCCTCGCGCAGAAGGTTGATGCCGATGAGCACGTCAAATTCGCCCAGGCGCAGATCGCGGATGATCTCCATGCGCTGCATGGCGTCGATGTCGTGGTGCATATAGCGGCAGCGGATGCCGACGTTGGTGAGATAGTCCGTCAGATCCTCCGCCATCTTCTTCGTCAGCGTGGTCACCAGCACCCGCTCGCCGCGCTCGGTGCGCGTGTTGATCTCGCCGATGAGGTCGTCGATCTGCCCCTCCACCGCTCGGACGGAGATCTCCGGGTCGCAAAGGCCCGTGGGGCGGATGACCTGCTCGGCGATCTGGGCGGCGCGGGAGCGCTCATACTCCCCCGGCGTGGCGGAGACATAGCAGACCTGGTGGATGCGCCGGGCGAACTCCTCAAACTTCAGCGGCCGGTTGTCAAAGGCCGAGGGCAGGCGGAAGCCGAAGTTCACCAGGCTCTCCTTGCGCGCGCGGTCGCCGTTGTACATGGCGTGCACCTGGGGCAGTGTGACGTGGCTTTCGTCCACGAACAGGATAAAGTCCTTGGGAAAATAGTCCAGCAGCGTCATGGGCGGCGAGCCCACCGGGCGGCCGGAGATGATGCGGGAATAGTTCTCGATGCCGGAGCAGTAGCCGAGCTCTGTGAGCATCTCGATGTCATAGTTCACCCGCTCGCCGATGCGCTGGGCCTCGATGAGCTTGCCCTGCTCCTGGAAATACTTCACCCGTTCGTCGCACTCGCGGCGGATCTCCTTCACGGCCCGCTCCATCTTCTCGTGCGTGGTGACATAGTGGCTGGCCGGCCACACGGGGATGGAGTTCAGCCGCCGCACCGCCGCACCGGTGAGGGGGTTGATCTCGCTGATGCGGTCGATCTCGTCGCCGAAATACTCCACCCGGATGGCGCTGCTGGCCCAGTAGGCCGGCCAGATCTCCACCGTGTCGCCCCGGACGCGGAACATGTTGCGCTCAAAGGCGATGTCGTTGCGCTCATAGCGGATGTCGATGAGCCGGTGCAACAGCGTGTCCAAAGGCAGCTCCGCCCCGGTGGTCAGGTTCACCATCATGTGCATGAAGTCGTCCGGCTCGCCCAGGCCGTAGATGCAGCTGACCGACGCCACCACGATGACGTCCCGCCGCTCCAGAAGCGAGGCCGTGGCGGACAGGCGCATCCGGTCGATCTCGTCGTTGATGCTGGCGTCCTTTTCGATGTAGGTGTCCGTGCTGGCAATGTAGGCCTCCGGCTGGTAGTAGTCGTAGTAGGAGACGAAATACTCCACCGCGTTGTCCGGGAAGAACTCCTTGAACTCGCTGTAAAGCTGGGCGGCCAGGGTCTTGTTGTGGGCCAGCACCAGCGTGGGGCGCTGCACGCGCTCGATGACCTTGGCCATGGTATAGGTCTTGCCGCTGCCGGTCACGCCCAGCAGCACCTGCTCGCGCATCCCCGCGTCAAAGCCGCGGGCGAGCGTCTCGATGGCCTCCGGCTGGTCGCCGGAGGGGCTGTAGGGGCTTTTTACCTTGAATTCCGCCATGGCGTCTCCTTTGCTGCAATACAATAATACTTTATTATATACCAATTCCCGGTGCTTGAAAAGCCCCGAAGCGCGCATTTTCTCCTTGACTTTTCCGCCGGGCGGAAGTATGATTATTCCCACAAATCATACTTGGAGGGAACTAATATGGAGCGACCTGCGGGCAAATACGCCTGGTCCGTCACGGTGGGGGCCAAGGGACAGATCGTCATCCCCAAGGAGGCGCGGGAGGTCTTCGGCATTGCGCCGGGGGACACGCTGCTGCTTCTGGGGGACGTGGAGCGGGGCATCGCCATCCCGCCCAAGGCGCTGTTCCACGCCCTGAGCGCCCGGGTGTTCGGAGGCGAGACGCCGTGAACGTACTGGAAGTAGAGGGCCTTTGCAAGGCCTACCCCGGCTTTCATCTGCAATCTGTCAGCTTTTCCGTGGCGCCGGGCAGCATCATGGGCTTCATCGGGCGCAACGGCGCGGGCAAGACCACCACGCTGAAAAGCCTGCTGCACCTCGTGCACCCGGACGCCGGGGCGATCCGCTTTTTCGGGCTGGATCTGGAGGCGCACGAGGGGGAGATCAAGCAGCGCATCGGCTATGCCGGCGGCGCGGTGGACTTTTACCGGCGCAAGCCCATCCGGGCGCTGGCGGAGGTGACCCGCAGCTTTTACCCCAACTGGGATGAAGCGGCCTACCGCCGCTATATGGACGCCTTCTCCCTGGACGAGGGCAAGACGCCCGCCCAATTATCGGAGGGCATGCGCGTGAAGCTGAGCCTGGCGCTGGCCATGTCCCACCGGGCGGAGCTGCTGATCCTGGACGAGCCCACCAGCGGCCTCGACCCCGTGAGCCGGGAGGAGCTGCTGGACGCCTTTACCTTCCTGCGCAGCCGCGGCGTGGCGATTTTGTTCTCCACGCACATCACCTCGGACCTGGAAAAGTGCGCCGACCACATCAGCTACATCTCCGGCGGGCGCCTTCTGGCCTCGGAGGGGATGCAGGCCTTCCTGGCCCGCTGCGCCCGGGAGGGCATGGGCGAAACGCTGGAGGAGATCATGGTGCACTGCGAAAAGGAGAGCCTTTATGACAAACTTGCTGAATAAGGAGTTCAAGCTGGCCGCCTCGCCGCTGTCCTGGTTCTTCCTGGCCGCCGCGGGGCTGACCCTTGTGCCCGGCTACCCGATCCTGATGAGCGCGTTTTTCGTCTGCCTCGGCATCTTTTTCTCGTTCCAGAATGCGCGGGAGGCCAACGACGTGCTCTATACGGTGCTTCTGCCGCTGCCCAAGCGGGCGTTCGTCCGGGCCAAATTCGCCTTCACCTGCTTCTTCCAGCTTCTGGGCTTTGTGCTGATGGCGGGGCTGACCGCGCTGCGCATGACGGCGCTGTCCGGCGGCAGCGCCTATGCCGCGAACGCGCTGATGAACGCTACGCCGCTGTTCCTCGCCTTCGTGCTGCTCATCTTCACGGCCTTCAACGTCCTGTTTCTGGGCGGCTTTTTCCGCACGGCCTACAAGCTGGGTATGCCCTTCCTCGCCTTCGCCGTCGCCGCGGCGCTGCTGCTGATTTGCGGCGAGGCGCTGCACTTCATCCCCGCGCTGCGCTTTTTCAACGAGCCCGCCGGGGCGCGATTGGGGCTGCAATTTGCCCTCCTTGGCATCGCCGCGGCCGGCTACGCGCTGGGCACGGCGCTGTCCTGCCGGGTCTGCATGGCGCGCTTTGAGCGCATCGACCTGTAAAAAAAGCGGAGGAAGCGATGACTGCTTCCTCCGCATTGTTTTATCTTATCCTTGCCGCCACTTCATATAGGTGTACACCATCGCCGCCACGGCGATGAGCTCCGCAATGCCGAAGCCGCGGGAGACCGCGTCGGACATCTCCACCCCGGCGAAATGGCAGATGACGCGCACCGCCGTGATCGCCAGCACCGCGACCAGGCACACGACCCACAGGACCTTGCTGTTTTTCTTTTCGGGCTGCTTTTTCATCCTGCTCCCTCGTTTTCTCCCTCCGATTCTTTAAAAAAGACACCTGCTTTCGCAGGTGTCTTTTTTGGAGGCGCCACCCGGAATCGGACCGGGGAATCGCGGATTTGCAGTCCGCTGCCTTACCGCTTGGCTATGGCGCCGCATCGCGCGGGGGGGTTCCGCTGGTTTGAAATGAAGCCCAGGGTGGTCTGGGCTTCATTTCTCTGGAGCGGCCAACGAGGCTCGAACTCGCTACCTCCACCTTGGCAAGGTGGCGCTCTACCAGATGAGCTATGGCCGCAAAGTGGTGCCTCAGGCCAGAATCGAACTGGCGACACGCGGATTTTCAGTCCGCTGCTCTACCTACTGAGCTACCGAGGCGTATGGGGGGATGGTGGAGACAACTGGACTCGAACCAGTGACCCCCTGCTTGTAAGGCAGGTGCTCTAACCAACTGAGCTATGCCTCCGTGTCAGGCGCACCTTCCCAAACAGCGCTTTGTCATTATACTAAAGCCCGCGGGCGTTGTCAAGCAGAAAATTCACTCTTTTTTTGCCCGCGCCTCGATGCGCTGCGCCATCTCCTCCAGCGTGCGGGCGGAGAAGGCGTACTGCTTGCCGCAGAACTGGCAGTCCACGTCCGCGCCGGCGCCGTCGGCGGCCATCTCGCGCAGGGCCTGGGCGCCGATGCTCTCCAGCGCGTCGGCGACGCGCTTGCGGCTGCAGTTGCAGCGCCACACGGCTTCGTGCTGCCCCACCATGTGGGGGTCCAGCCCCTTCATCACCTGCTGCAGCACCGCCTCGACCCCGTCCTCGCTGAGGATGGTGGTCAGCGCGTCCATATAGAAAATGTTGTCCTCCAGCGTCTGGATCAGGCCCTCCGGCGCGCCGGGCATCAGCTGCACGATGAAGCCGCCGGCGGATTTGATGCTGCGGTCCGTGTCCACCAGCACGCCCAGGCCCACCGCGGCGGGGATCTGCTCGCTCTCGGCGTAGTAGCGGGTGAAATCGTCCCCCACCTCGCCGCTGACAAGCTGCACCGAGCCGATGTAGGGCTCCTTCAGCCCGATATCCCGGCTCAGGGTCAGCAGGCCGGCCGTGCCGATGGCGCCGCCCACGTCCAGCTTGCCGTCGGCGCGCAGGGGCAGCTCGGTCTCCGGGTGGTCCACATAGCCGCGCACGTTGCCCTCCGCATCGCTGACGGCCACCACCGCCCCGATGGGGCCGCCGCCCTCGATGCGCGCGGTGACCGTGGCATTTTCCTCCTTCATCATGTCGCCCATCATGGCCACGGCGCACAGCGTCCGGCCCAGGGCGGCGCAGGCCGTGGGGCTGAGGTGATGCACCCGCCTGGCCTCCTCCACGATGTCCCGCCCCTCGATGACGGAGATCTTCACATATTCCTCGCCGCCCACGGCGCGATAGATGGTTCCCATATCCTTGCCTCCGAATCAGTGCGGAAGATTCTCCGCGATGATAAATAGTCTCCCCTGCTCCGCCATGGGCCCGTCCGTGACAAGGCGCACATCGCAGAAACCTGCGCTTTCCAAAAGCCGCTTCAGCGTCTCCGGCGCGTGGGCATACTCCACGTGCTCCTCGGCCCGGCGGCGCCACAGCGCCCCGTCCCGGGAGAAGATGTCCATGCCGTAGATGAGCGCATTCTCCGCTGCGTCAAATTCCCCGCGCCACAGGCACAGCGCGTCCTCCGTCTCGTCCACGAACACCTGGCCGTCCAGCGCGCGCAGATGCTCCGGCGCGTGGAAGTCAAAGGCGAAGCGCCCGCCCGGCTCGATGAACAGGTGCAGCCGGTCGAAAAGCGGGGACAAGTCCTCCTCCGGCAGATAGTTCATGCCGTCCAGCGCGCAGTAGGCCCCCTGCACCGTGCCGAACAGGTCCAGCTCCGCCGCCTCCTGGCATAAAAGCAGCGGCGCGGTGACCTCCGGCGCGGCGGCGGCCTTCTCCGCCGCCACGGCCAGCATCTCCGGCGAGCGGTCCACCCCGATGAGCTCATGGCCCCGCCGGGCCAGCAGCAGCGTCAGCGTGCCGGTGCCGCAGCACAAATCAAGGAGGGTCAGGTTCCCCTGTCCCTCCCGATGCAAGGCCTGCTCATAAAAGTCCGCCAGCGCGGCATAGGGCACGTCGCCGGTGAAGCCGTCATACCACGCGGCCAGCGCGTCATAGGCGCTCATTTTTCCTCCGGGCCGGGGATGCCCAGCCGCTCAAAGGCCAGGGCGTAGCCGTCCGCGCCGTACTGCAGCGAGCGGTTCACGCGGCTGATGGTGGCGCTGGACGCGCCGGTGCGGGCCAGAATGTCATTATAGATCATGCCCTGGTGCAGCAGCGAGGCCACCTGGTAGCGCTGCTCCATGGCCTGCAGCTCCGACACGGTGCAAAGATCGTCGAAGAATTTCATGCACTCCTCCACGGTCTGCATCTGCAGCACGGCCTCATACATTTCGGTGCTGCGGGGCTTCTTGATGTGCTTGTTCATTTGCGTTTCTCCGCTCCTGCTCTCCCGGGGCGTGCCGCGGCCCGCCCTTGTTTTTTCTCATTTTACAGCTTTAGCTCACAAAAGTAAAGCCCCGGTGGCACTTTCGCGTGTAAAACTTTTCCTTATAAAATTGGCTATTTTGTGCAGTCCGGCGCCCCGTTTTTGTATGAATTGCAGGCTTCCACCGGGTGGAAGGATCGGCAGCGCGCAAAATTTTTGCGATTTTGCTTGACTTTCCCCCTGGTGGAGCGTGTAACATAGCCCGTGAAAGGAGGGGAAAGAGCCATGCAAGTCATATTCTGGGCCGTGGCCGTTGTGGCCTTCGTGATCCTGGAGCTTGCCACCGTGGGCCTGGCCTCGATCTGGTTCGCCCTGGGCGCGCTGTGCGCGCTGATCGCGGCGCTTCTGGGCGCGCCGCTGTGGCTGCAGATCGTGTGGTTCGCGCTCATCTCCGTGGTGACGCTGCTGCTGACCCGGCCGCTGGCGAAAAAGTACATCAATAATAAGACCATGGCCACCAACGCCGACCGCGTGATCGGCCGGAAGGCCGTGGTGAAAGAGCGCATCGACGAGCTGGCCGGCACCGGCGCCGTGCTGGCGGACGGCAAAATGTGGTCTGCCCGCACGCCGGACGGCGCCACCGTCGAGCCGGGCGCCATCGTCACCGTCCTGGAGATCCGGGGCGTGAAGCTCATCGTAGAACCCGCAGACAAAGCTGCCGAAGCATAAGTATTAAAGGAGGAATCTGCCATGCCCATCGTATTTGCCGCAAGTCTTTTCGCGCCCAGCACCGTCGTGCTGGCGGTGGTGGTCATTCTCATCATCGTGATTTTGGTCAAGAACATCCGCGTCGTGCCGCAGGCCAAGGCCTTCATCATCGAGCGCCTGGGCGCTTACAGCACCACCTGGAACGTGGGTCTGCACCTGAAGGTGCCCTTCATCGAGCGGGTGGCGAAGCAGGTGTCCCTGAAGGAGCAGGTGGCGGACTTCCCGCCCCAGCCCGTCATCACCAAGGACAACGTCACCAT
>SVKR01000142.1 GCA_015068365.1 Oscillospiraceae bacterium | reverse complement strand
CTGGAAGCGGCGGGCAACCTGGTCAAGACCGAGGATTACAGCCACAACGTCGGCACCTGCTACCGCTGTCACAACGACGTGGAGCCGCTCATCTCCGCGCAGTGGTTCGTGAAGATGCAGCCCCTGACGGCGGAGGCCATCCGCACCGTGCGCGACGGCGAGGTGAAGTTCGTCCCGGAGCGCTTCACCAAAATTTATATGAACTGGATGGAGAACTGCCACGACTGGTGCATCTCCCGCCAGCTCTGGTGGGGCCACCAGATCCCCGCCTGGTACTGCGACGACTGCGGCCACATGACCGTCTCGCGCACCGACGCGACCGAGTGCGAGCACTGCCACAGCAAAAACATCCACCGCGAGGAGGACGTGCTGGACACCTGGTTCTCCTCCGGGCTGTGGCCGTTTTCCACCATGGGCTGGCCGGAGGAGACGGAGGAGCTGAACTACTGGTACCCCACCTCCGTCATGGTCACGGGCTATGACATCATCTTCTTCTGGGTGGCCCGCATGATCTTCTCCGGCATGGAGCACCGGAAACAGCACCCCTTCGACACCGTGTTCATCCACGGCCTGGTGCGCGACAGCCAGGGCCGCAAGATGAGCAAGTCCCTGGGCAACGGCATCGACCCGCTGGAGATGGTGGAGCAGTACGGCGCCGACGCGCTGCGCTTCAACCTCATCACGGGCAACAGCCCCGGCAACGACATGCGCTTCTACACCGAAAAGTGCGAGGCCATGCGCAACTTCTGCAACAAGATCTGGAACGCCAGCCGCTTCGTGATGATGAACCTCACGATCGAGGATAACGCCCTGCCCGCTCACCTGGAGCTGGAGGACCGCTGGATTTTGTCCAAGCTCAACGACACCGTGAAGGAGGTCTGCGAGAACATGGACAAGTTCGAGCTGGGCGTCGCCAGCGCGAAGATCTATGACTTCATCTGGGACAGCTTCTGCGACTGGTACATCGAGCTGACCAAGCCCCGCCTGCAGGGCGCCGACGCCGCGGCAAAGGAGGGCGCGCAGCGCGTGCTGCTCTATGTGCTGACGGAGATCCTGAAGCTGCTGCACCCGTTCATGCCCTTCATCACCGAGGAGATCTGGCAGGCCATCCCCCACGAAGGCGACGCGCTGATCGTGGCGGAGTACCCCAGGTACCGGCCGGAGCTGTGCTTCGCCGCGGACGAGGCCGACTTTGAGATGGTCATGGCGGCCATCCGGGCCGTGCGCGCCCGCAGAGCGGAGATGAACGTCCCGCCCTCCCGCCGCAGCCACCTCATCATCGTCACGGACCACGCCGTCGCCTTTGAATCGGGCGCGGCCTACATCCGCAAGCTGGCCTACGCCGAGGAGGTGCGCGTCGCCGCCGCCGCGCCGGAGAACACCGACGGCATGGTCCAGGTGGTCACCGACCAGGCCCGCATGTTCATGCCCATGGCCGACCTTGTGGACTTTGAAGCTGAGCGCAAGCGCATCGAAAAGGAGCTTGCAAACGCCGAAAAGCTCCTCGCCGGGCAGGAGGCCAAGCTGGCCAACGAAAACTTCGTCTCCCGCGCGCCGGAGGCCGTCGTGAACGCCGAGCGGGAGAAAAAGGCCAAGCTGGAAGCGCTCATCGAAAACCTCCATCAGTCCCTCGCGGCGCTGGGGTAAAAACCGTATAAAAAACGGAGAGAGCGCACTTCCGCAGCCCCAAAGGCGGCGAGTAAGTGCGCTCTTGCGCTTGGCATTCTGTGCATGGGTTCACGAAAGCGGAAAGAGGGGTTTCGCCATGGAGCTGCCCAAACGAAAACCGATGCGCCTGCCGGAGTATGATTACGCCGGCCACGGCGCGTATTTCGTCACGATCTGTACGAAGGACCGAAGATGCATCCTGTCAAATATTACTGTAGGGGCCGACGCCCCCGGCGGCCCGAATGTGCAATTGACAGACACGGGAAAAACCGTGGAACAATATATCCAATCTATGGAGCGCATGGCCGGTTTTCATGTAGACAAATATGTGGTCATGCCCAACCATATCCACATGATCCTGTCGGTCGACAACGGGCCGCCGAGGGCGTCGGCCCCTACGGTGTCGGATGCGGTCGGCGCGTTGAAACGGCTCGTCAATCGAAGACTGGGCCGCGACATCTGGCAGCGCTCGTTCCATGAACATGTGATCCGCAACGAGCAGGACTACCGTGAGATATGGGAATACATCGACGAAAACCCCGCCAGATGGGTCGGGGATCGCTACTATGAACCATAAAGAAATACTCTGATCCGTATTGCAATCAAAACTCCCCGCAGGCATGGCCGCCTGTGGGGAGTTTTCGTTTGCCGGGCCTCGGCTCAGCCGACGCCGCAGTCCATGAATTCGTTGTGGTCGTGCCAGTCGGCGCTGGAAACGGTCTCCGCCGTCGGCTCGATCTCCAGCGACTTCGCGATCTGCTCCAGCGTGTCCAGGTTGCCCTCAAAGGAGGACAGCGTGAGGATATAGCCCTGCTCCGGCTGGTACATGATGTAATAGCAGGCGTCGACGTCATGCTCGCCGCCGGGGAAGTTGGGGTTGGCCTTGTGGCTGCCGAATTTCAGAATGCGATAGCCGTTCCACTCCTCCTCAATGATATCGCTGACGTCGTCGGAGTAGAGGAGCAGCAGACTGCCGCCATCCACGAACTGCGGGGCGTAGCGCGCCTCGATCAGGCAGGGCTGGCCGCTGGCACAGCCGTCCGTGCCTTCACAGGTGATGCGGCCATACCAGCCGCCGTCTTCCTCCCAGCTCAGACCCGGCGCGATGTCATAGGGCATGTAGCCGGGCTTGAAATGGATCTTCTGGCACTCCGCCGGGCCGTCAAAGGTGAAGACCAGCTTCGCCCCGTCCCACCGAATGGGCATGCCCATTTCGGGCTCCAGCGGGCCGGCAAAGGTCTCCTCCGGGTCCGCTTCACGGATGCGCATGTTGAAAACGCCCGCCGCCGCCATGGCCCCGACAGCCAGCGCCAGCGTCAGCACCACCGCCAGCGCGGCCACCAGCACGCGCCGCCCGGCAAAGGGCTTTTTGTTGTTTGTTTCGTTCATGCTCAAAACCTCCATTTTTGTCTGTGCGGAGGCGTGGAGCGCGTCATAGGCTTCTCTGAGTATTTCGCTGTTTTGCTTCATTCTTCTGCCTCCGTCCAATCAAGCTTCAACTGTTGTCTTGCGCGCCGTAAATGGGTCAAAACCGTGTTTTGCGGGATACCCAGCACCGCGGCAATCTCCTCCGTGGACAAGCCCTCGTAGTAATGGAGATAGATCACGGTCCGGTACTTCGGTTTCAGACGCAGCACGGCGTCCAGTAGTTCCCGGTGCTCCGGCGAGGGGAGCGGCAGCGCATCCAGACCGTCCAGCGGCTCGCATTTCCGCCAGGGGGCGCACAGAAGGCGCTTGCTCTCGTTGATCGTCACCCGCAGCAGCCAGTACTTTGCGTGCTCGTCGCTGCCAAAGTCCGGACGGCGCTTCCACAGCCGCAGGAACACGCTCTGCGTCACGTCGTCGGCGTCGGCGGCCGATTTCACATAGCCGAAGGCCACGCGATACACCATATCCATATACAGTTCCGCGTAGCGCGTGTACGCCGCCTCGCTCAACATGGCCTGACTCCTTGAAATGCATTTCACTGGGAATACCCCGCGCGGGCGCGGAATATTTCACCTTCTATGCAAAATAATAGCAAAACATCCCATCATATTATCAGCCCGCGGAAGTTTTTTCCGCGGGCTGTTTTCTTTCGACGCTCTTTGCCGGTGCGCGCCGCTACAATGGGGACAAGCACATCGAAAGCGGGGAGAGGCAATGATGAAGGTATATTCAGCCTATCGGGACGGGCGGCTCACGATTTTTCTCCACGGCGAGCTGGACCACCACGCCGTGCGCCAGTCCATGGCCGCCATCGAGCGGCTTCTCGACGACTATCTGCCGCGCGACTGCGTGCTGGATTTCAGCCATCTCAGCTTCATGGACTCCAGCGGCATCGCGCTGATTCTGAAGCTGCACCGCCGGATGAGCAGCGCCGGCGGGCGGGCCTGGGTGGAGAACGCGGCGGCCCAGCCCCTGCGCGTCATCGACGCCTCCGGCATCGAGCGCCTTGTCAAGATCGCCGCGCAGGAGGAGGCCAGAACATGAAGCACACCAGTCGCAACTACATAAAGCTGGAGTTTCCCTCCACGGGCGCCAACGAATCGCTTGCCCGCAGCGCGGTGGCGGCGCTGGCGGCGCAGCTTGACCCCACGCTGGACGAGCTGGGCGACATCAAGACCGCGGTCAGCGAGGCGGTGACCAACGCCATCGTCCACGCCTACCCGGATCGCATCGGCACCGTCTGGCTGCGGGCGTCCATCCTGGACGGGGACGTGCTGGAGCTGACGGTGCGCGACCGGGGCCGGGGCATCGCGGACGTGGCGCAGGCGATGCAGCCGCTTTACACCACCGGCGGGGAGGAGCGCAGCGGCATGGGCTTCACCATCATGGAGAGCTTCACGGACGCGCTGCGCGTGCGCTCGACCCCCGGCAAGGGCACCACGGTCACCATGCGGCGGCGCATCCGGAAAAAGCGCTGATGGAGCAGGACGCCTTTGCCCTCATCCGTCTGGCCCAGGCGGGGGACGAGGGTGCCTGCGCGCGCCTGGTGGAGGAGAACAGCCCCCTGGTCTGGAGTGTGGCCCGGCGCTTTTTCGGCCGGGGCGTGGACCCGGAGGACCTCTATCAGCTCGGCTGCGTGGGCTTTCTGAAGGCGGTGCGCGGCTTCGACACCGGCTTCGGCACGCGCTTCTCCACCTACGCCGTGCCGAAGATCTCCGGGGAGATCCGCCGCTTTCTGCGCGACGACGGCGCGGTGAAGGTCAGCCGCTCGCTGAAGGAGCGCTCGCGCGCCGTGCGCCTGGCCCGCAGCGAGCTGGAGCAGGCCCTGGGGCGCGACCCCACGCTCTCCGAGCTCAGCGCGCGCACCGGCATCGCGCCGGAGGAGCTGGCCATGGCGGAGCAGGCCACCGGCGCGGCGGAGTCGCTGCAGCAGGAGAGCGGGGAGGCCCGCTTCACGCTGGAGCAGGTTTTGGGGGACGAGGGGCAGGAGGAGCGGCTCATAGAGCGCTTTGCCCTCGACGAGGCCATGGCCGCCCTGCCGGAGCGCGAGCGGATGGTCATCGGCCTGCGCTTTTTCCACGGGCTGACCCAGGATAAAACCGCAAAGGTGCTCGGCATCTCGCAGGTGCAGGTCTCCCGGCTGGAGCGCCGCGCGCTGGAGGCCATGCGCAGCTCATTAACGGCGACGGCGGACGGGTGAACCCCCGTCCGCCGTCAGACTGTAGACAAACCCTGTTTTGCAAAGGAACCGTTTTGTATGGGGGGGTGTGAGGGGGGCCGGGAGGCCCCCTGCACGTTCAATTTTCGGGCGCGTTGCAAAATACGCAATGTGTCATTCGCAATGTGTCATTGCGAGGCCCCGCAAGGGGCCGTGGCAATCCGTTTTTCCTATGAAAGGAAGTACGGATTCCCACGCCACGACTTTTCGCCTTCGCGAAAAGTGCGCACTGGCTCGGAATGACAGGATGGATCGTATT
>SVKR01000141.1 GCA_015068365.1 Oscillospiraceae bacterium | reverse complement strand
TGAGGGGGGACGGGAGTCCCCCTGCACGTTCAATCTTCGGGCGCGTTGCAAAATACGATCCATTCTGTCATTCCGAGCCAGTGCGCACACTGGCGTGGGAATCCGTACTTCCTTTCATAGGAAAAACGGATTGCCACGGCCCCTTGCGGGGCCTCGCAATGACACATTGCGTATTTTGCAACGCGCCCTTTTCAATCTGTCGACACTTTGTCGACAGATTGAAATGTGCGGTCCCGGTTGGGACCGCACATTTTATAAATCAAAGAGAGGTTTGCTCTGCGTTGGCTCAGGCCTCAGCCAGCTCCTTGGCCTTGGTGGCGGCAGAAGCGGCGTCCGCGGTGTAAGCGTCCGCGCCGATCTCGTCAGCAAAAGCCTGGGTGATGGGGGCGCCGCCGACCATGATCTTGACCTGGCTCTTCAGGCCGGCATCGATCAGGGCCTTGACGGTGACGCGCATGGCCTCCATGGTGGTGGTCAGCAGAGCGGACACGCCGACGACCTTGCAGTCGGGGTTGGCCTTGACGGCCTCGACGAACTTCTCAGCGGGAACATCGATGCCCAGGTCGATGACCTCGAAGCCGGCGGCTTCGATCATCATGGCGACCAGGTTCTTGCCGATGTCGTGCAGGTCACCGGCGACAGTGCCGATGATATACTTGCCGTACTTGCCGACGCCGCCGCCGCCCAGCAGGGGCTTCAGCACGCCGACGCCGCGCTGCATGGTCTTGGCAGCGACCAACATCTCGGGCACGTAGATCTCGTTTCTCTGGAACTTACCGCCGACCTCGTCCATGGCCTCCATCATGGAGTCCAGAACTTCCTGCGCGGTGGCGCCGCCGTCCAGGGCCTCCTGCACGGTACCTTCGATCTTCTTCAGCTTACCGCCGACGACCATTTCCTTGACGCTCTCAATCATGATTGCATTTCTCCCTTATCGTAAAATTTTTGAATTCCGGCAGAAGCCTCCCGCTCCCTTTTCGGGAAAGTTCCGCCCTCTTTTCTGCTCTTACAATAGCAAAGATACCCCGTTTCTGTCAACGGATGCGCCCAAAAGTCGTCATGCGTTTATGTTATTACAGCGCAATTTTTTAAAATTTCGGGTTATGACCGCTCCATTGCCGCCCGGCGGGCAGCGATCGGGCCACTTCGCTTTTTGCACGACAGGGCTCTGCGGAAATTGGAAAAAATGACAAATGACAAGCCGGCGTTTTCATGGTAACCTATTATAAAGATGAAAGGCGCGTGACCGGCGCCTTTCCCTTACCCAATATACACGGCTTTGAAACAAGCCTGGAAGTTGAAAGGAGACACCCGTCTATGCTCAGCAAGAGAGACAACCTTCTGGAGACCATCCGCGGCGGAAAGCCCGACCGCTTTGTCAAGCAGTTTGAAGGCACCGCCATGGTCCCCGGCGACCCCGTGAACTTCTATGTCCGCGGCAACCGTCACCCCGGCATGGAACCCATGCTGGACCGCTGGGGCGCCCGCATCCTCTGGCCCGCCGGCGAGCCCGGCGCCGTGCCCGATCCCGCCGTGAAGATTCTGCATGACGTCACCGAGTGGAAGGACGTCGTCAAGATCCCCGACCTGATCGCCAACTGCGACGCGGCCGAGCTCTGGGAGCCCTATCTGGAGCGCGCTGCGGCCGTGAACCGCGACGAGGACTATTTCATGATGTTCGCCCCCACCGGCATTTTCGAGCGTCTGCACTTCATCCACGGCTTTGAGGACACGCTGATGGACTTCCTGCTGGAGCCGGAAGCCATGAGCGAGCTGTGCATGGCCATCGGCGAGTACCGTCTGAACGGCTTTAAGCTGATGTGCAAGTATGCCAAGCCGGAGATGATGCTCTCCCACGACGACTGGGGCAGCAAGACCAGCCTGTTCGTTCCGCCGGATGCCTGGCGCGAGATCCTGAAGCCCGCCTATGTGGACAGCTACAACTTCCTGCATGACCAGGGCGTCATCATCATGCACCACTCCGACTCCTTCTGCGAGGAGATCGTGGAAGACATGATCGACCTGCACATCGACATCTGGCAGGGCGTCCTTCCGCAGAACGACATCCCCAAGCTGCAGAAGATCATCAACGGCCGTATGTGCCTCATGGGCGGTATCGACGCCGCCATCGTCGACCGCGACGACTCCACCGAGGAGGAGATCCGCACCGAGACCCGCCGCGTCTGCGAGGAGTACGCTGTCAACGGCAGCTTCATCCCCTGCATCACCTACGGCGGCGCCGGCTGCATCCACCACAGCACCGACGTCTATATCGACGACGAGATCGAGAAGTGCTCCAACGAGTTCTTCGGCAAAAAGTAAGAAAAAACCACAAATC
Source organism: Oscillospiraceae bacterium (assembly GCA_015068365.1). Taxonomy (GTDB): domain Bacteria; phylum Bacillota; class Clostridia; order Oscillospirales; family Oscillospiraceae; genus SVKR01. Next base: position 5,716 of record SVKR01000141.1, on the reverse strand, counting down.
CCCCGGCGCTGTCGCGCCGGGGGATTTTTTACATTGTTCACTTCTTCTCTTCCCGCTCCCTGAGAATGTCGCCGAGGGCGGAGACCTTGGCGTTGTACATCTTCTTCTCCAGCGCGCGATAGGTCTGCCGCTCGTCGTCGGAGATGTATTTGCCCATCTTCACCAAAAAGGAATCCTCCAGCGCCAGCAGCTCCACGCTCAGCGCCTCGCCCTCCGGCAGGAGCTTCACGCGGATGCGGCGGCGGTCGGACGGGTCGATCTCCCGGCCGATCAGGCCGCGCTTTTCCAGGGCGTCGAGGATGTTCGTCATGCTCTGGCGCAGGATCATCAGCTCGTCGGCGATCTGGGACGGGGTGGCCCCGCCGCCGTTCAGGGCCAGATAGCTCAGCACCCGGAACACGGGAAAGCTGATGTCGTAGGGGGCAAACAGCAGCTCATGGCGCTTCTCCGTCTCCGCGGTGTAGCGAAAGCTGGTCTCCCGATAGATGGCCCGCTGCCGCGCTTCCTCGGAAATCAGCGGTTTGTTGCCCTTTGCAGCCATGCGTGCAGCCCCTTTCAAACAAACAAGATGGGCTAAGTATAACAAAAACTATCCAAAAATGCAATTATCAATTTGCTGATAGTTTTGCATAAAAAGTGCCGGCGGTCGGGTGCCCGCCGGCACTTTTTTCGTCAAAAATCCGAGTCCAGCCGCCCGTAGCGCGCCGTCATGGCGCGCATCTCCGCGGCGAGGGCGGCGTCCAGCGCCCCGGGGCGCAGCCGCCAGGTCCAGTTGCCCATCGTGCCGGGGGTGTTCACTCTGCCCTCCGGCCCCAGGCCGAGCCAGTCCTGCATCTGGGAGATGAAAAGCCGCGCCGGGCTGCCCATGCCGCCCCGCAGCATCCCGCGGTCGGCCCCCTCGGCGGCATTCAGGCCGAAGTAGGCCGTGGCCCGCGCCAGCGTCTCCGCCGGGGCGGAGGCCAGCCAGTCGGACAGCGTTGCGTTGTCGTGCGTGCCGGTATAGCACACGCAGTTCGGCCCGAAGCGGTGGGGGCGGTAGTCGTCGGCCTCCTCCGTGTCAAAGGCGAACTCCAGCACCTTCATCCCCGGCAGCCCGGAGCGCTGCAGCAGCTCCGCTACCTCCGGGGTCTGCACGCCCAGGTCCTCGGCGATGAAGTCGATGTCCCGGAACCAGCCGGTCAGCCGCCCGACCAGGTCCATGCCCGGGCCGGGCACCCAGCGCCCGTTCCGGGCGGTCTTCGCCCCGAAGGGCACCGCCCAGTAGCTGGCAAAGCCCCGGAAATGGTCGATGCGCACGCAGTCGAAGAGCCTGCCCGCCCCCGCCACGCGGCGGATCCACCAGCCGTAGCCGTCGGCGGCCATGGCGTCATAGTCGTAAAGCGGGTTGCCCCAAAGCTGCCCGTCGGCGCTGAAATAGTCCGGCGGCACCCCGGCCACGGCGGTGGGGCGCCCGTCCGCGTCGAGCTGGAACCACTGCGGCTCGGCCCACACGTCGGCGCTGTCCGGCGCGACATAGATGGGCAGATCGCCCACCACGCGGATGCCCTTCGCGCCCAGATACCGCTTCAGCTCCGCCCACTGGCGGAAGAAAAGGAACTGGATGTAGGTGAAAAGCTCCACATCCCCGCGCAGCGCCTCGCGCCATTGATCAAGGGCCTCCGGCCGGTGGCGGCGCGCGCCCTCATCGGGCCAGGCCGTCCACGGCAGCATGTCGAAGCGGCGCTTCAGCGCCATAAAAAGGGCATAGTCCGGCAGCCACCCGGCGTTCTCCGCCGCGAAGGCGTCCACCGCCGCGCGGTCCCGCTCCCAGCCCCGGGCCTTGGCCTTGGCCAGCAGGGGGAAGCGGTTTTCGTACAACGCGCCGTAGTCCACGCGCCCCGGGTCGCCGCCCCAGAAGGGCGCTTCGACCTCCTCGCGCGTCAAAAGCCCATCGTCCACAAGGCGGCCCAGGTCGATGAAATAGGGGTTGCCCGCGTAGGTGGAAAAGCTCTGATACGGGCTGTCGCCATAGCTGGTGGGGCCCAAGGGCAGCATCTGCCAGCAGCGCTGCCCGGCGTCACGCAGAAAGTCGGCGAAGGCGTAGGCCGCCTTGCCGAAGCCGCCGATGCCGTAGGGCGAGGGCAGCGAAAAGACCGGCATCAGGATGCCGCTGCACCGTTCCATCGTCTCCCCCGTTTCAGACCAGGTGCATCCGGTCCTTCATGTCCACGGCCTGCGTCGGCTTGATGGCCACGAAGTCGCCGGGGGTCACCACCAGCTCGCCCTCGGTCTCGCGCAGCTCCTGCCAGTAGCCGTCGCAGGGCTTATCCAGCGCCACGCCCTCGTCGATGAGCATCTGGCGCACGCGCGTTCCGGGGATGTCGCGGGGCCGCAGCCCCTCCGTCACGGCGACGGCGGCGGCCAGCCCCGCGGCGTGGCCCGTGCCCATGGCCGGGCCGATGATGCGCATGGCGCCGTTGGCGTGGAACTCGGACGAGCAGCAGCGCCCGGCGCACAGGAGATTGTCAACGTCGCGCGGCAGCAGGCAGCGGTAGGGGATCTCGCAGTAATCGCGGGGGTTGGAGCGGGCGGGATAGCCCTCCGGGATGCCGAAGGGGTGCATATCCGCCGTGCAGCACACACCCTTCTCCTCCGGCTCCATGACCGCCGAGCCGACGGGTTCGCGCAGGTGCATGTGCCGCTGGAAGACCCAGCGGTCGCTGGTGGGATGGTGGGCGTCGAACATCCCGGGGAAGCGGGCGATGCCGTCTTCAAACTTCACGCCGCCGCACACGTCGCTGCTTTTGAGCATATAGTCGCCGAAGATGCGCCGGCTGTCCCGCACGCCGGGGACGGAGCCCATGCCCACCAGGCGCAGGTTCTCAAAGCCGGGGACGTGGTTTTTGAGGAAGGCGTGGAACTGCTTCATCAGCTGGTGCTGCTCCAGGATCTGGCGGGTCAGATCCTCCGGGTCGGTGTTGTGGCAGTAATAGCTGTGGAAGGAGAAGGTGACGAAGGAGGCGTTGTCCTCCGGGGTGTTGGGCAGCAGCACGCGGAAAAAGTCCGTGTTGCGGTTGCAGACGTGGCGGGACATCTCGCCCCGGGCGATGGCCTCCTCCTCCAGGGCGTAGACCATGGGGACGGGGCGGGCAACGCCCTTGGCGATCTGCTCTTTTCGCCATGCCTCCGCCGCGGCGAGATACTTGGGCAGGTTGGCCCCGGCCCAGCGGGAGCCCTGGGTGGTGGACTGGTTCAGCCCGGCAAACTCCTGGCCGCCCACCTCAAAGGGCACGCCGGCCAGTGCCGCCACGTCGCCGTCGCCGGTGGCGTCGATGTAAATGCGGGCCTTGCAGCGCAAAAGCCCTGCCTTGGTGTAGAAGTACACGCAGTCGATGTCGCTGCCCTCGGTGTCCACGCGGATGCAGGTGCAGTCATACACCACGCGGCTGCCCGCGCCGTAGAGCATATCCTCCAGCACGATCTTGCCGTACTCCGGCTCGAAGGAGGGGTTGCGGTAATAGTCCTTGCTCTCGTCCTTGCGGCGCAGCTGGCCCATGGCGTCCAGCCGTTTGGCGAACTCCAGGCAGATGCCCTCGATGCCGCCGGCGATCTGCGGCACATAGCCGTTGGTGGCAAGGCCGCCTAAGCTCGTGCCCTTCTCAAACACGATGGTGTGCATCCCGCGCCGTGCCGCCTCGATGGCGGCGGCGCAGCCGCCGGTGCCGCCGCCGATGACGGCGACGTCACAGTAAAGGGTCTTGTAGACTTCCTGCATGATATTGGCTCCTTTTCATGGTATTGTCGGTCATTGCGAGACAGTGCGCACACTGTCGTGGCAATCCGCGTCCCCTTTGCGCGGAGAGAACGGATTGCCACACCAGTGACATCGGTCACTTACTTCGCAATGACAGTATGGTTACGGCTTCTTCTTCGCCGTGTCGATGCTCCTGCCGAAGACGAAAAAGCGCTGGTACAGGAACTCCGTGGCGAAATTCAGCAGCATGTTGATGCCCGTCACCAGGTACTCGTTCCAGCCCAGATTGGCGGCCAGATGGTGCTCCAGAAGCGTGGAGAGCGGGGTGAACACCGCGTAATAGCAGGCCACCTTCAGCATCGCCACCGGCACGTTGGCGGCGGATTTGAAGGTGAACTTGCGGTTGAGCGTAAAGTTCCACAGCACCGACAGCACCAGCGCCGTCAGATAGCTGAGCCAATAGGGCAGGTGCAGCAGCTCGTTGAGCAGGGCGAAGGCGGCGATCTGTATCAGCCCGGCGCTGATGGAAAACAGCGTGAATTTGACCACGCGGGAAAACTCTTTCATGGTTTCGTAACCTCTTTTGGCAATCGTTCTTTTTATGATACCACGTTTTCGCCCCCGCCGCAAGCGCGCAGGGGCAAAAAGCTTCGGCGCGCCGTTGGTCCCGGCGCGCCGAGTGGATTGCTGTCTTATTCCGATCGCGGCGCTGCCAGCATGGCCTCCACCTGTTCGCGCTTTTCAAACAGCACGCAGCCGCCCACGTGCGCATCGTCCAGGAAGTCCCCCTCCCGCAGCGCGCGGAACAGACGCGAGTGCATGGCCTGGCGCAGCCCGGCCTCGCGCACGTTCACGTCGGAATAGGGCGAGAAGGGGCAGGGCTCGGCCCCGCCGTGGGAGTTGATGTGGAAAAAGCCCCGCCCGGCGGCCATGCAACCGCCGTCGGCCCGCTCATCCCCCGGGAAGGCCAGCAAAATGACCTCCTCGTTGTCCCGGCGAAGCTTCGCCATCGCTGCGGCGAGCTGCGCGCGCTCAGCGTCGCCGGGGGCCAAATGCCGCGCCTCGTCCGTCACGGGGACGAACTCGACATAGATCACCAGCTTGCAGCCCCGGTCGGTCAGCGTGCGGAGAAACTCCGGGCTGGTGACGGCGCGCAGGTTCTCCGTCGTCACGGTGACGGAGGCGCCGAAGAGCAGGCCCCGCGCCTGCAGCGCGTCCATGCCCGCGATGAGCTTGTCGTAAACGCCCTCGCCCCGGCGCGCGTCGGTCACGTCCTGCCCGCCCTCGATGCTCAGCACCGGGATGAGGTTGCGGCAGCGGTCAAAAAGCGATAAGTACTTCTCCCCCAGGAAGGTGCCGTTGGTGAAGATGGGGAACAGCATCCCCGGCATGGCCCCGGCTTTTTCGATGACGTCCCAGCGCAGCATGGGCTCCCCGCCGGCAAGCAAAATGAAACTGACGCCCAGCTCCTCCGCCTGGCGGAAAATGTCGCCCCACTCATCGCCGGAGAGCTGGCGCACGGGCGCTTCGTCCACCGTGGCGGCGTTGCAGCGGGAATAGCAGCCGGCGCAGTGCAGGTTGCACTGGCTGGTGATGCTGGCGATGAGGAAGGAGGGGATGTGCTCTCCCTGCTCCGCCAGGGCCAGGCGCCGCCGGGTGGCCCTGCGGCTGGCGGCGGCGAATTTCAGCATAAATGCGCTCTCCTTGGGGTCGCGCAGCGTGGCCTTCAGCGTGTCGGCGACGATGCGCTCCACGCCCCTGGCGATGTGTTGGTCCAGATTGAACGGCGTTTCGGTCATGGCGGGTCCTCCTCCGGGCATGCTCCGCGGTTGCTCCTTTTCCTGTCTGCCCTATAATGATTACATGATGGCGAAACGCCGCAAAGCGTTCCGCCGCACCGCTTTGCGGTGCAGCAAAACAGCAACGCTGTTTTGCCATGTATTCATTGCAATGAGCATCGGGCGAATGATTTTTCAAATCATT
>SVKR01000140.1 GCA_015068365.1 Oscillospiraceae bacterium | reverse complement strand
CTGAAAAGCGGAGAAGGGATTCAATGGATTTCGCAAAACTCAGCGCGCTGCCGTATTTTATGGAGCGCTTTGAAGACAGCGTCCGGCAGTATCCGCAGCTTACCATGCTGGTAGACAATCAGCACCCGGAGGGACTGACAAGACAGGACGTGGACGAGCGCTCCGGGCGCGTCTACGCATATTTGAAAAACCGCGGCATCGGGCGGGAGGACATGGTGATGATCTGCCTGCCGCGCGGCGCGGAGATCGTCATCGCCATGTACGGCGTGTGGAAGGCCGGGGCGGCCTGCACCGTGGCGGAGGACGACCTCCCGGCGGAGCGCCTCGCCTTCATCCGGGAGGACTCCGAAAGCAAGCTCACCATCGACAGCGCCCTCTGGCCGGAGATCATGCACGCGGAGCCGCTGGATGGCTTCGTGCGGGCGGACGACCACGACGCGGCCTTCGCCGTCTACACCTCCGGCTCCACCGGCACGCCCAAGGGCGTGCTGCAGGAGTACGGCTGCTTCCGGCTGCAGACCCTCGCCTGGCCGGGCCTGTCCCGCACCCCGGAGGAGGCCTGGACCGAGACCTTGATCCCGCCGCTTCATTCCATGGCTGGATTCAACGTTGTGGCCCGCCTGCTGCGTTCTCTGGATTGCATCCACATCCTCCCGTATGAGATCGTCAAAGACCCGCTGCGGCTGAACCGGTATTTCACCGAGCATGGCATCAACCGGAACTATCTGCCGCCCTCGGCGCTGCGGGCCATCGGCAGCACACTCAGCCCGTCCATACGCTTCCTTGCGGTGGGGGGCGAGGGCGCGAACGGCGTGTATCTGGACGGCGTGACAATGGAATGTGAATATGCCATGACCGAAGCCGGCTTCCCGCTTTGCCGCTTCACCATCGACCGGCCCTATGCCCTGTGCCCCGTGGGCAAGCCGACCACGGATGAGGTGCAGCTTCAACTGCTGGACGAGGCGGGGCAGCCCGTCCCGGACGGGGAAGAAGGCGAGGTCTGCTTTGAAAACCCCTTCTTCCGCGGCTACATCAACCGCCCGGAGGAGACGAAGGCGGCCTTCCGCGGCGGGCTGTTTCACAGCGGCGACCTGGGGAAATGGGACGAAAACGGCGATCTGGTCCTCACCGGCCGCGCCAGCGAAATGCTCAAGATCGGCGGCAACCGCGTCGAACCGGGGGAGATCGAGACGGTCTTTTTGAAACTTACCGGCCAGGACTGGTGCGCGGTCCGGGGCTTCCCGGTCGGGGCGCGGACGCTGCTGTGCCTCTACTACCAGGCCGGGCGCGACCTGGATGCGGCGGAACTGCGCAGAAAAATGGGCGGCTATCTCCCCGGCTACATGATCCCCGCGAAATTCCGGCGGGTAGAGCGCGTCCCACTGCTGCCCAGCGGGAAGACGGACAAAGCCGCGCTGCCGGAGCCGGATTTCAGTGACCGCCCGGCCTACGCCGCGCCGGTCACGGAGGAGGAGCAGGCGCTCTGCCGCGCCCTTGAGGCGGTGTTCGAGGTCACGCCCATCGGCCTGGACGACGACTTTTTCGACCTCGGCGGGGACTCCCTGGCGGCGATGGCCGTGCTGGCGGAGGCCGATCTGCCGGGCCTGAGCGTGCTGGACATCTTCGAGGGGAGAACGCCGCGGCACATCGCGGAAAAGCAGGCGCAGCGGCAGGAGGAAGAGGATCACGCCCTCTCCGAGGCGCGGGAGCGAGACAGGGTGCATCCCTTGCCGCAGGAATCCCTGATGTGGTTCGGCATAGAGAATATCGCCGATTACCACTTCCACGGACTGACGCGCTTTGACCTGTCGGTGGATGCGCAGAAGCTGTGCGACGCACTCAACCGGACGGTCGCAAACCGCCCCGCGCTTTCCATGGTCGTCGAGCTGGACGGCGCGGGCAGACCGTTTCTGCGCTACGACGCGGCAGCCACGCCGCATTATGCGGTCCGGAGGATGACGCAGGCGGAATTTGACGCGCATCGCCCCGCACTGATCCGGCGATTCGAAATGACCGGCGCGCCGCTTCTGCACGCCGGCGTCTATGAGACCGAGCGCAATGTGTATCTGTTCCTGGACATCCACCACATGATAACAGACAGCAGCTCGAATCGCCTGTTCGCCGACGATTTGGAGAAGGCCTACCGCGGCGAGCCGCTGGAGCAGGACACCTACTGCACCTATCTTGCCCGCAAGGAGCGCGAGCAGGCGACAGCCCGCTATCAGACGGCAAAGGAGTCGCTGCTGCGCCTTTTCGACGATGTAAGCTGCCGCGTCGGATTCACACCGGATCGCAGAGACGGTCCGCCGGAGGTCGTAAGCCGGCCTTCCCGGCGCATCATCACCGGGCCGGAGTTTGACAGCCTTTTACAGCGGCTTGGCACGAGCAGGAGCCTTCTGTGCATCGGCATTACGCTTCTGGCTGCGGCAAAGCTGGAGGGAGCCGGGCGTTACCTGTGCCTTCTCGTCTTTCACAACCGCAACGACGATCTCAGCCGGAATGCGTTTGGCTGCCTGATGACGCAGCTGCTCGTCACCGCGCAGCTGCTGCCGTCCGACAGCGTCGCCGGACTCTTTGCAAAGCTCCAGGAAAGCTGGATCAACGCCGTTTCAAACGGGGACGCCGCCGTCGATGCAATGAATACGTCCCCGCGGGGGCTTCGGGTCCTGCGCGTGGCGTTCTACCCCAGCGATCTGTCGGACGACGATCCGCTCTCTTCGCTGGGAGGAACGCAGGAGCCGGTGAAAAACCTGACGCCCGGCGGCGACAACAACATGGACCAGACGATCCTGTATTATGCGCAGTCGGGCGGCGTCGTCCCGATGCTGGTAATGAACATGAAAGTTTTCTCTCCGGAAAAGGTGTCGGCGATCTCCGACGCACTGGCGGAGGTTACCGACCGCCTGCTCGCCGTGGAAGACCCGGAGAGGACAACGGTGGGCCGGCTGCTGGACTGACAGCACCCGCCGAAACAGCGAACAAGGGACACCCCGCATTTGGAGGTGTCCCTTGTTCTGTCGCGCGCGCTTTTTACGCCGCGCTGCGGCGCTTTCCCAGCGTTTCAAAATGGGGGAAGAGCTTCGGATAAATGCCCATGATGACGAAAATGATGACGGCGTAGCGCACGGTGCGGATCAGCAGCGCGCCGAGCGCGGCGCTGTCCAGATACGCCTTGTCGAACGGCAGCTTCAGCAGCGTGTTCAGCCCGAAGTAGATGACCAGCGCGCCGAGGGTGCGCACGGCCATGGCCCAGCCGTTGCGGGTGTCCTGATAGCGGACGAAGCGCTGCTCATAATGAATCGCCGCGATGATGCCGACCAGCAGCCCCAGCGAGGTAAAGTATTCCGCCGTACGCACGAAGAAAAGCCCCGGCAGCGCGATCACCAGCACGATCAGATGACGCAGCCAGTCCTGCGGCACAAAGCGCTCCAGAAGCGCGAAAAAGCCGAGCACAGCGAAGCCCAGCGCCCAGCCGGCCAGCACGTCCGTCGGGTAATGCATCCCCACCGCGACGCGGAAAAGGCCGACCAGAAGCGTCAGCACCGCGGCGAGGACGCCAAGCCATCTCTTCTTCCCCTCCCGCGCCAGGGTGAAGTACGCCGCCGGAACGGAGGCGCTGTGCTGGCTGGGGAAGGAATAGCCCTGCGCGGCCACGTCGTCCGCCGCGGCTTCGGCGTCCACCAGGGCAATGGGCTTCACGCGGTCCGGGTGCTGCATGTAAGGCCGCGGGCGCTGTACGAGGGTCTTGAGCATCGGGAGCCAGGCGTTCACCGCGATGATGACCAGCGCCATGCGCCTGCCCGCCTCCTTTTTCCAGCAGAACATCACGACCAGCAGCAAGACCAGCAGCCCGCGCTCCCCGCCAATGAAGGAAAAGATCTTGCCGAGCACCGCGCCGATGCCGCCCATATTGCTCTGGATCCACTCAATGAGTATGGCTTCCCATTCCATGTGTCCGGCCTCCTGTCTGTTTTTTCAATAGAATTAATTATATTATACCATGTCCGCGGGGCATGGTATAATGTGGCATGTGCCGCTTTCGGCGGCACGCCTGAAATCAAATATAATGACTGCACAGCAGTCATTATACCACTTTTTTCCGCCGGAATCTACTGGCAAAGTCGAAGAAACGGCGCCGCGGTTTTGGGCGAAAGCGACGGGCGGAAATGGGGCTGGCAATCCGGCGGCAACTGTGTCATAATGGGAAAAAGCGTCCGAACGGATGGCGGAAAACGAAGGATCAGAGGGAACGCAATGAAGGGTTTTTGCGAAAAGAAATTCGGCTCCATGCTGCTCTCCGGCACATTCACCAAGGCAGTCATGTATCTGATGCTGCTCAGCGACAGCATCATCGCCGGCTACTTCATCGGGGAAGCGGGCGTTGCCGGCATCAACGCCATCACGCCCCTGACCGCCGTCGTCACCTTTTTCGGCGACCTGGTCTCCACCGGCGTCGGCATCGTCTTCACGCGGGAGATCGGCGCGATGCGAAAGCGCCGCGCGGATGAGATCTACGGCCAGGGCCTCATCATCAGCGTCGGCATCGGGCTGCTCTCCGCGCTTTTGATCCTCGCGTTCCGCGGCGTTTACTTCTCCGTCAGCGGCGTCAGCGGCGAGATCCTGGAAAAGGCGCTGCAATACTACCGCCTCATGCCCCTCAACGCCTTTCTGACCATCGTGATCTTCTACCTGGAGCAGATGGTCTACAGCGACGGGGACGAGCTGTGCAACAACATCTGCTACGGCTTCCAGATCGGCGGGAACATCCTCTGCTCCATATTGCTGACCCGCTTTATGGGGATGACGGGCATCATTCTCGGCTCGGTCATCGGCAACGGCCTCGGCATCCTCACCTGCCTGTGGCACTATTTCCGCAAGGAGAACACGCTGCACTTCGTCTGGCACCTGTCCTTCCGGGACTTTCTGCTGACCTCGCGCTACAGCATCGTGGATTCCTCGGTCTACATCTGCTGGGGTCTGATGGACTATGTGATGATCGGCTTCGTCTCCGGCCGCTACGGCGAGCCGGGCCTCATCACCCTCGCCGTGGTCGTCAGTCTGATCGAGTTCGGCGTCGTGATGGACGGCGTGGGCATGGCGATGCAGCCGCTGATCGGCACCTATTACGGCGAGCGGAACCATGTGCTCATCCGGCGCGTCATGCGCTCCGGCGTCAAGGCCGCGTTCATTGAGGGCGCAGTCGCCACCGCGCTCATCTGGGTCTTTGCCCGGCAGTTCTGCGGCCTGTTCGGCATCACCGGCGGCGACGCGCTGGCCCCGTCCATGTCCGCCCTGCGGATCGTATCGCTCGGATTTGTGTTTTGCAGTATGGTGTCCCTCACGACCTCGTACTATATGCTGATCGACCGCATCGGCATGGCGACGTGCTTCGCCTGCTTCCAGAACGGGCTGCTGTATATCCTCCTGCCGATCCTGGGCTCCGCCGCCTTTGGCTTCAACGGCATGTGGGCAGGGTTTGCGGCGGCACCGGTTCTGACGCTGCTGGTCGCCTATGGCTTCGTGTACCTGCGCTTCGGGAAGGAGAATTTCCCCTTCCTGCTGAAGGAGATGGACACGGAGATCGTGGTGCTGGACGACACGCTGACGCCGCAGGCGGCCGCCGCGCTGTCGAAGCAGGTGGAGGACTGCCTGCTTCAACACCGCTGCCCGCAGGGCGAAGCCGGCCGCGCCGGGCTGATCGTCGAGGAGATGGGCATGACGATCCTGGAGCGGAACAAGGCGCGGAAGGGGGCAGTGCTGATCGAGCTCTCCCTCTTTTTCGAGGCCGGCTCGGTCCTGCTCATCGAGCGCGACTCGGGCGAGCTGTTTGACCTCACCGATCCCGATCTGCACATCAAGGGCCTCAGCAGCCTGCTTCTGAGCGGTCTGATGGAGGCACGGAAGGAGAAGGCCTACCTCGTGACCACCGGCTATAACCGGAATATGGTCCGCTTCTCGCGGAGCTGAAAACTTGATACGAAACCGGCAGCCCCGCTATGCGTAGCGGGGCTGCCGTGTTCGTTTGCATATAGGGGAGCGCGGCTCAGGCGGGGTCCTTGATGTGCTTGACGATGGAGATGCGAAAGCCCGTGGGCGCTTCCATGGTCACGGCTTTGGTGCTTTTGAGGTCGATGGTCTCGTCGCCCTTGACGTTTTTGAAGCCCTGGGCGGTCAGAAGCGCATAGGCCTCATCAAAATCATCCACATTCATCCGGATGAGCATCTCATCCCGCTCCCGGGGCGTGGTCGTGGAAACAACGTCCACGTGGAAGCCCTCGGCGTTTTCCATGCGGGTGCTGGTCACCTCAGCGCCGTCGATGGCGTTGGTGGGCGAGTGGTGCGTTTCAAAGCCCAGCGCTTCAAACAGCTTGATGAGGGAAGAAGCGTCGGGGGATACGATGACAGGGTCAAAGGCTGAGATTTTCATTTGGCTGTTCCTCCTTTTCCGATTGACAAATGACTACCAAGCCAGATAAGGTACAATTAATTGCGCAAATTTGCATAAAGGAAAGACATGGTTTGCAGTCTTTGGTAGAATGAAGTCGCGACACACCATTCTGAAAGGAGAAAGCAAACCATGTCCGAGAAGATTGTACAGCTTAACGAGGAAGTAATCAAGGGGCAGATCAAAGAATTGGTCCGCGGCAGCGTAGAAGAAACGCTCAACGAACTGCTGGAAAAGGAAGCGGACCAGTTGACGCAGGCTGCGCGCTACGAGCGAAATGAGGCCCGCCAGGGCTACCGCAGCGGTCACTATGACCGGAACCTCACGACGACCAGCGGCGACGTCACGCTGCATATGCCGCGGCTGAAGGGCGTAACCTTCGAGACCGCCATCATTGAGCGCTACCGCCGCAGAGAAAGCAGCGTGGAAGAAGCGCTCATTGAGATGTACCTTGCCGGCGTCTCTGTCCGCCGCGTGGAGGACATCACCGAAGCCCTGTGGGGCAGCAAAGTGTCTCCGTCCACGATCAGCGAGCTGAATAAGAAAGCCTATGTCCACATTGAGAATTGGCGGAATCGTCCGCTGCAGGGCGGCAAATACCCGTATGTCTATGTGGATGGCATTTATCTCCGCCGGAATTGGGGCGGAGAGTACGAAAATGTGTCCGTTTTGGTGGCGATTGCCGTCAATGAGGACGGTTACCGGGAAGTCCTCGGCGCCGCGGAGGGCATGAAAGAGGACAAGGCCAGTTGGGTGGGCTTCTTCCAATGGCTGAAAGGGCGTGGGCTTGACGGCGTGAAGCTCATCGTCGGGGATAAGTGCCTGGGTATGCTCGAAGCTGTGGGAGAAGTTTTTCCCGACGCCAAATACCAGCGCTGCATCGTTCACTTCTACCGGAATGTCTTCAGCGTTGTTCCCAAGGCCAAAGTGAAGCAGGTCGCCAAGATGCTCAAGGCGATCCACGCGCAGGAGAGCAAGAAGGCGTCGAGAGAGAAAGCCAAAGCCATCGTTGCGGAACTAAAAGCCATGAAGCTGCCGGAGGCCGCCAAGAAGGTCGCGGACGGGATCGAGGAAACGCTGACCTACTGCGACTTCCCCTCGGAGCACTGGACGAGGATCCGCACGAACAACGTCATTGAACGGCTGAACCGGGAGATCCGGCGGCGGACACGGGTGGTCGGCTGCTTTCCGGACGGAAACTCGGCCCTGATGCTCGTATGCGCCCGGCTACGTCATGTGGCCGGGACACAATGGGGCAATAAGAAGTACATGAACATGAAGCATTTGGAGGCGATGGATACCGCCTCCCTTGCCGGCTGACTTCGTCCACCGGAGGCTGCAAACTGAATTTGCGCAATTATCTTGACACTACCCCAAGCCATTTTACCATGCACTTCGCCGCACATCAATCCCGTTTTGCCGCACAAAAACGTCCGTTTGGATCGGTTTCCGCGAAAAAGCGACATGCCGCAGCATGTCGCTTTTGGGGAGTTCTGGTCCGAGTGACAGGGTTCGAACCTGCGGCCTGGTGGTCCCAAACAATTCTGAAATACTTTTTCTGCTGGGAAATGACACTTTTTAATGCTTTTTGCTACGAAAATGATACTCTTTTGACCTCTTAATTCCACTGTTTCCATCCGCTCCGAACGGGGATGTGGTCAAACATGTGGTCGTAAACTGATGCTCCCGCTGTGCATGGCGTTTTGCCGTGCCTCCGCGGGAGCGTCCATTTTTACATCAGTTGTCGTTCATCCCAAATTCGATACTGAGAAGCTTTTTCTTATACTTGGTTTCGATGGCAACGACTTCGTCTGCTGTCAAAGATTTAGGGAGGATCTGCAGTATAGAGAATTGAAAGTTATGGTAGCGTTCTGGGTAGTTACAAATTAGCTCCCGCATCAGCTTGTTGTTTCCGTGGCGGGTATTTATGTAGCAAGCCCAGCGACCAAGCAAACCTCCGCTTCCGTAGGCTGATCCCACATACTGTTTCCCGGTTTCGCGATCAACGATGAGATAGATCGCATAAACAGACGATAGCGCAGCGTGCCAAGCTTCGTATACAGTAGGGTTGTCGAGAATCTCTTTGAGTTCATCATAGGATAAAATCAAATCTTCGAATCCCGAGAAAACCTTTTTTTCATCGGGCTGAAGCGAAATGATGGGCTTTTCAGAGGTGCCCTTTTGGTGCCACATGCGAGTGGATTTGCCCCAGTCAATCGTCAGTTTCCCCTCAAATTCCTTGAGCATATCATTCTGCGTCAATTGAAAGAATGCATTTTCTCCTCGATATTCTGTTACCTCGCTGTCCGGAAGACCTTGTGGCGCAATATCAGCAGTATCTGAAACAGAGGGACCAACACGATATAGAGCATAGAATTTTGCGAGCGTACCTGCACCGCTGATGAATATCGCCCAGTAATCGTATCCTTTGCTGAAGCCCGCTTTCTGGTGGCAAGTGTATTCATATATCATGCCCTTCTCATAGCATTCCTTGAAGCGATTATCTGTTAGAGCGTGTCGAATCAGCTTGACCTTTGCGGGGTCAAGGCCGACTTTTTGAAGGATATCTGAAAAGCATAGAATCGCCATAGATCAACATCTCCTTGCTAGGGTAGAACATTACGACTTCTTGCATGATGATGGTTTCTTATATTTACAGCCAGGATAGTTGCTGCACCCCCAAAAGGAACCGTAAGGGCCTGACCTTTCAACAAGCGTCCCTCCACATAGAGGACATATCTCATTGTTAATATATTTCTCCCGGACGGCATCAATATGCTTTTGCTTTTCGGATTTGCCGGCCTTTGTCAAGGGTAACAGTGTATGGTAAATACGATCAATCTGATCTCCCAGGGATTTCACAGATGCCTGCTCCCAAATCTGTTCGATATACTCATGTAAGCAACTAAGATTGCAAATTCCAAGATTGTGAGAAGTAATAGAAACATCTTTCAAAACACAGCGTTCTGAAAAAACGATGATAGAAAACATGGGTATCTTTCCATCCTGCAAATACTCTCGTAAATACTTGATATGAGACCGGTTTTGCGCAACAGGATTATAAAACCTGTTCTTTTTAACATTGCCCCCACCTATCAACGTGGCCGTCCAATAGGTGTCAGATTCTTTTCCATAAATGTACCCGGAATAATTCTTGCTCTCTATTACGATGATACCTCTGGTAGTGATATAGATTAAATCAATCTCTGAGGTGCTGCCATCCTCTTTTGGCAAATAAACATTCCGCAGGATTTTACCGCAAAAGCCACACTTGTCTACTTGTTTTAACTCCTTGGCGATCAGGGCTTCACCGATCTGCCCCAACCGCTCTGAAGATGTGTTTTTGCCTGCGTCATTGAAAACAGCCAAATACAAACACCACCCTTGACCGTAATACCACGTACGTGTACAGGTATTATAACAAATCTGCAATCCGCCTACAACATCAATGATATTTGTTTCGCGCCGCAATAAACAAAGAATAGCAAACCTCCCCTGAAACCATTGCTTTCAGGGGAGTTCTGGTCCGAGTGACAGGGTTCGAACCTGCGGCCTGGTGGTCCCAAACCACCCGCGCTACCAACTGCGCTACACCCGGATATTGAATTTGTGCCCGCCGGATGCTATAATACCAGCATCAAACGCTGCTTTGCCGGGCGCGGCGCGCCCCGGCGAAGCCCATCATACCACACAGCCGCCGGCATGTGCAATCCTTTTTCAAAGAATTGTCCGGCAGACGCGGCGGGAAGGAGCAAAGAATGAAGCGTATATTCAAGCGGGCGGACATCCTGCTGCCGCAGAACTGCGACATGACGAAGTGGAGCGTGGTGGCCTGCGACCAGTTCTCCTCGCAGCCGGAATACTGGGCTGCGCTGGAATCGGAGACGGCGGGGGTGCCCAGCACGCTGCACCTCATGTTCCCGGAGGCCTATCTGGAGACGCGCGACCAGTTTGCCGAGGCGGAAAAAATCAACGCGGAGATGCGCCGCTACCTGGACGGGGGCGTGTTCCGCACGCTGCACGACAGCTACGTTTACCTGGAGCGCACGCTCCACTCCGGCGTGGTGCGCCGTGGGCTGCTGGGCGTACTGGACCTGGACGAATACGACTACGCAAAGGACTCCGTATCGCCCATCCGCGCCACGGAGGGCACGATCGAAAGCCGCCTGCCGCCCCGGGTGCGCGTGCGCTCCGGCGCGGCGCTGGAGATGCCGCACATCATGGTATTCATCGACGACCCGGCTGACGGCGTCATGTCGCTGCTGGACAAGGCCAAATCCGGCCTGCCGCAGCTCTATGACTTCGACCTGCTCGCCGGCGGCGGCCACCTGAAGGGCTGGCAGGTCAGCGGCGCGGCGGCGGATCGGCTGGACACGGCGCTGGACGCGCTGGCAGACCCGGCCATGCTCCGCGCCCGCTACGGCGACGCCGCCCCGGTGATCTACGCCATGGGCGACGGCAACCACTCCCTGGCCACGGCCAAAAAGTGCTGGGAGGCCATCAAGCCGACCCTCAGCGATGCCGAGCGCGAAACGCACCCGGCCCGCTTCAGCCTGGTGGAGCTGGTGAACATCCACGACCCGGCCATCACCTTCGAGCCCATCCATAAGGTGCTGTTTGAAACGCAGCCCGCCGCGTTCCTGGCGGAGGCGGGCGACGCGCTTGCCGCCCTCAGCGGTGACGGCGACGGCTGCCACCGCCTGCGCCTGGTGACCGCGGCGGGGGAGCGGGAGCTCACGCTGCAAGGCCTCACCATCGGGCAGATCATCGCCGCGGCGGAGGAGGCCTGCCAGGCGTATCTGGCGCGCCACGGCGGCAGGATCGACTACATCCACAATGACGACACGGCCCTGGAGATGGGCCGCCGGCCGGACGGCGCCGCGATTTTGCTGCCCCGGATGGAGAAGGGGGAGCTGTTCCCCTCCATCGTCCGCTCCGGCCCGTTCCCGAAAAAGAGCTTTTCCATCGGCCACGCCCAGGACAAGCGCTATTACCTGGAGTGCCGCGCGATCCGCTGACGGTGCCGGGACAGGAGGTGGCCCATGGGCCTGATGAACGCCATCCGCGGCAGCTACGGCGCGCTGCGCTGCCTCTCCGCTCTCACGAAGCTCATCAACCCCTTCTGCCGCCGCTTTGACCGCGCGGAAAACAGCGCCGTGCGCGCCGCCGCCGCGCTGCCGCCGGGGCGGCTGAACGGCCAGGGCCTGCCGCCGGTCTGCTCGCTGCCCTACGGCGCATGGACCATGGGCAACAACGGCTGCGAGGTCATCGCGGTCTACAACGCCCTGCAGAGCCTGGGGCGGCCCACGCCGCTCGCGGAGGTGGCCGACGCGCTGGAGCGGCGCGGCCTGCTCTTCAACGGCTTCGGCGGCACGAACCTGCCGGCGGTGGCGGGCTACCTCCGCGCCCGCGGCGTGGAGGTGACGGTGCTGCGCCGCCGCGCGCGCGCCGGCTTCGACGCGGCGCTGAATGCCAGCGGCTGCGCCATCCTCTCGTTCTGGACGGGGGCGACGCTGCGCCGCCGCGGCGGGGACTGGAACACGCTGCACACGGTCTTCCTGCGCCGCACGCCGGAGGGCGTGGAGGTCTGCAACTGCGTCAACGACAGCCCCGTGCCGTACACGTTCGGCAGCGTCGCGGACCTCCTGCGCCGCTTCGGCGACGCGCCCGTCTGCCTCTTTGCGCTGAAAAGCGGTTGACAAACCGGGACAATCAAGGTATAATCCGCAATGCACGAAACGCGACGACGGGCACAAGTAAGCGCGCGCCGCCCTGCCAAGAGAGACCCCGTTTCTGCTGCGAGGGGGAGAGGGCGCACGACGGCTGAATACAGCCCTGAGCGGCGCACCGAACGCCGGGGGACGCCCGGTCACTAGGCTGCGACGGGGGCGCCCGCTTACAGCGCAGCGTTTTTTCATGGAACGCCCGGAGGCTCCGGCGGTGACGCCGGGGCAAAACCAGAGGTGGTACCGCGCATACGATGCGCCCTCTGTCCCGCTTTTTGCGGGACGGAGGGCGTTTTGACATTTAGGAAGGAGGCAATCCGATGGAGCAAGTCAAGGTGGAATACTTTGGCCATTCCTGCTTTCGCCTGAGCTGGGGCGGCCAGCGCATCGTGCTGGACCCCTATGCCGACGGAAGCGTCCCCGGCTGCCCGAAGCTGCGCCTGGACGCGGAGGCGGTCTATTGCAGCCACGCACACCGCGACCATAACGCCGTGGACTGCGTCCGGCTGCATGAAGGCGGCGCCCGGCGCTACGCCGTCACCGAGCTGGAGACGGACCATGATGACTGCGGCGGGGCGAAGCGGGGGCGGAACACCATCCGCATCTTCGATTTCGGCGGCATCCGCGTGGCCCATTTCGGCGATCTGGGCCGGCCTCTCACGGCGGCGGAGACGCAGGCGCTTCAGGGCCTGGACTGCGCGCTGATCCCCGTGGGCGGGTACTACACCATCGACGCCGCCCAGGCCGCCGCCATCGCCGCGGCCATCGCGCCGCGCATGGTCATCCCCATGCACTACCGCACCGCCGTGAGCGGCTTTGATGTGATCGCGGACATCGACGATGTCATGCCCGCCTTTGATGAGACGCTGAACGTCGTAACGCTGACCTACGGCGGCTACGCCGTGCTGGAAAAGTGAGGTGAAGGGAACATGACCATCGAAGAGAAAAGCACCGCTTACCACGCCCGGGGCTGCAACTGCTGCCAGAGCGTGCTGTGCACCCTGGGGGAGTACACCGCCCTGCCGGAGGCCACGGCGATCGCCCTCGGCTGCGGCTTCGGCGGCGGAATGCTCAGCGGCAACGTCTGCGGCGCGGTGACCGGCGCCATGATGGCGCTGGGCGCGGCCTGCACGGCCGGGGCCGACCCCGCGGCGGAAAAGCCGAAGGGCACCAGGCTCTGCAAGGAGCTGCAAAAGCGCTTCCAGGCGCAGTTCGGCAGCATGCTCTGCGCGGAGATTTTGCAGGCCAACGGCCACGCGATCTGTGACCGCTGCATCGCCTTTGCCGCCGGCGCGGCGGAGGAACTGATCCGGGAAAACAAATGATTTATGGATAGGAGACTGTGACCGAAATGGGAATTTACGAGGAGCTTCAGGCCCGCGGCCTGATCGCGCAGGTGACGAACGAGGAAGAGATCCGCGAGATGGTGAACAACGGCAAAGCCCGCTTTTACATCGGCTTTGACTGCACCGCCGACAGCCTGACGGCGGGCCATTTCATGGCGCTGACGCTGATGAAGCGCCTGCAGCAGGCGGGCAACACGCCCATCGCCCTCATCGGCGGCGGCACCACCATGATCGGCGACCCCTCCGGCCGCACGGACATGCGCAAGATGCTGACGCGCGAGGACATCGACCACAATGCCGCGTGCTTCCGCCGCCAGATGGAAAAGTTCATCGACTTCGGCGAGGGCAAGGCGCTGATGGTCAACAACGCCGACTGGCTGCTGGGGCTGAACTATGTGGAGCTGCTGCGCGAGGTGGGCGCCTGCTTTTCCGTGAACAACATGCTGCGCGCGGAGTGCTACAAGCAGCGCATGGAGCAGGGCCTCACGTTCTTTGAGTTCAACTATATGATTATGCAGTCCTACGACTTCTACTACCTGTTCCAGCACTATGACTGCAACATGCAGTTCGGCGGGGACGACCAGTGGAGCAACATGCTCGGCGGCACGGAACTGATCCGCAAAAAGCTGCGGCGCGACGCCCACGCCATGACCATCACCCTGCTCACCGACTCCAACGGCAAGAAGATGGGCAAGACCGCCGGCAACGCCGTGTGGCTGGACCCGAACAAGACCAGCCCCTTCGACTTCTACCAGTACTGGCGCAACGTGGACGACGCGGACGTGATGAAGTGCATCCGGATGCTGACCTTCCTGCCCCTGGAGCAGATCAACGAGATGGACAAGTGGACCGGCAGCGACCTCAACCGCGCCAAGGAGATCCTGGCCTTCGAGCTGACCGAGATGGTCCACGGCACGGAGGAGGCCAAAAAGGCCGAGGCCAGCGCCAAGGCCCTCTTCGGCGGCGGCGGGGACGCGGAGAACATGCCCGTCACCGAGCTGACGGACGCCGACTTCGCCGACGGCGCCGTGGACATCCTGACCCTGCTGGTCAAGACCGGGCTCTGCTCGTCCAGGGGCGACGCCCGCCGCAACGTGGAGCAGGGCGGCGTCACCGCCGGGGATGAGAAGGTCACCGACATCGGCAAGACCTTCCCGAAGGAGGCCTTCGCCGGCGGACTGGTGCTGCGCCGCGGCAAGAAGAATTATAAGAAGCTCATCGTGAAATGAGCTGTTCCATCAAAAGGGGCCCGCATTGGGCCCCTTTTGATGTTTTTTCCAATCCAGGACGATATTGCTTGACCTAAAGGCGATTTGGAAGTAAAATATATAGTCGTCAGTAATGTATGAAAGCGGGGTGCGGCATTTGAGAAAAGGAAAGGGGAAGGGCGGCTTGGGCTTCCTGTGGATTTTACTGCTCATCATCTTCCTGTCCAGTGACGCGCTGCGGGGCCTCATCGGCATCGTGCTGGGCCTGGGCCTGCTGGCTGCGGCGTTTTTCATCATCCGCGCCGTGGTCAAGGCCGTGAAGGAGGACAGCAACCCCGCGCGCAACCCCGTGGATGTCAGCACCAAGGGCGTCAACCAGAAAAAGGCGGAGCAGCAGGCCCCGCCCGCCGCGCGCCCGGTGGAGGAGAAGCAGAAGGCCGCCGCGCCGCCGAAAAAGCCCCGGTACAGCCCGGAGGTGCAGGCCGTCGTGGACGAGGGCGAGCGCGCCCACCGCGAGCTGGAGCATCTCTATGCCACCATCCCCAATCTGGAGGTCAAGTCCAAGATCCGGGAGCTCATCAACGTCTCCGACAAGATCATCGAGGACGCGGTGAACGACCCCAGCGACGTGCCCCAGATCAAAAAATTCCTGGACTACTATCTCCCCACCACCATCAAGCTGCTCAACGCCTATGACCGCATGGGCGCCCAGGGCATCGAGGGGGAGAACATCTCCGGCACCATGCAGAGCATTGAGGAGATGCTGGATACCGCCGTCGCCGCGTACAAGAAGCTGCTGGACAGCCTCTTTGCCAACCAGGCCCTGGACGTGGAGACGGACATTGAGGTCATGAACACCCTGCTCAAGCGCGAGGGCCTTGCGGAAGGCGGCGGCGCTGTGGCCGGGTTCGGAAAAACATCATAACAGAAGGAGAACGATACCATG
>SVKR01000139.1 GCA_015068365.1 Oscillospiraceae bacterium | reverse complement strand
GACGATCTCCTCGGCGGAGTAGGGGGAGAGGGAATAGATGCCCGGCAGGTCCGTCACCAGGGTGTTGTCGTTGCCCCGGATGACGCCGGACTTGCGGTCCACCGTCACGCCGGGGAAGTTGCCCACGTGCTGGTTGGAGCCGGTCAGCTGGTTGAACAGCGTGGTCTTGCCGCAGTTCTGGTTGCCCGCAAGGGCAAAGGTCAGCTTCGTGCCCTCCGGCAGGGGGTGCTCGGTCTTCTTGGTGTGATAGCGCCCACCCTGGCCCAGACCGGGGTGGTCGGCGTCGTGCACCCGGGGCGGCGCGGGCTTGGCCGCCGTGTCCGCCCTGGCCGCGGGGCGCACCTCGATCTTCTCCGCGTCGGACAGGCGCAGCGTCAGCTCATAGCCGTGCAGACGCAGCTCCATCGGGTCGCCCATGGGGGCAAACTGCATCAGCGTGATCTCCGCCCCAGGGATCACGCCCATATCCAGAAAGTGCTGGCGCAGCGCGCCTGCGCCGCCCACGGCGGTGATGACAGCGCTCTCGCCGCACTTCAGTTCGTTTAATGTCATTTCCCTTTTTTCTCCTGTGCCTGTCTGGACTAATTCTCCGCAACGGTCAGCCGGTCCACGCCGTTTTTCTCGAATTCGTCCATATAGTCATTCATACGGGCGGTCAGCTCGTTGATGTCTTCCTGGTTCACGTTCTCCTCCAGCATGTCCCGCCGGGCCAGCTCCTCGGCCAGAATGTCGAAGAACACCGCGTCCTCATAGTCGGCGATGGCCTCGTGGATGCCGCCCTCCTCGTAGGCCTTGGAGGGGAAATAGTGGCCCATGTAGGCCTCCACCAGCGCCTTCATGCCGTTTTTCCCCGCCAGGGCGAAGAACTTTTCCTGCAGAAGGTCATAGTCCTCAAAGCGGTCGTCGCCCCGGGTGGAGTTCAGGATCCAGTTGCCGATGTAAATGAGGTCCAGCAGCCGCCGGAATTCCTTGTCGCTCAGCTCAATATTCACGGTGCCTTTCAGCTCCCTTCACAAAGATGTCTTTGTATCATTACAGTATATCTTATTCAGGTCGAAAAATCTACTGCGAATTTGTGGCGCCCGGCTTTGCGCATTTTTTGCTTGTATTATATGGGAAATCAGCATATAATACCTTAGTTAGTTTTTCCATACGGGGAGTGCGACATGGATCAGCGACCCATCGGCGTGTTCGACTCCGGCCTGGGCGGCCTCACCGCGGCCCGGACGCTGGAGGCGCTTCTGCCGGGTGAAAACATCATATACTTCGGCGACAGCCGCAACGCGCCCTACGGCACCCGCACCATCCCGGCGCTGCGCACCCTGGCGGCGGCCAACGCCGGATTTTTGCGCAGCTTTGACTGCAAGGCGATCCTGGTGGCCTGCGGCACGGTCAGCTCCAACGCCATGGAGCACCTGCGCAAAGTCTACCCCGAAGTGCCCTTTTTCGGCGTCATCGACGCGGCATGCGACGCTGCCGCGCAGTGCGCCGGGCGCGGGCCCGTCGCCGTGGCGGCGACGGAGGCCACGGTGCGCTCCGGCGCCTTTGAACGGGCGCTGCACGATCGCCGGGGCGACGCCCGGGTGATCTCCAAGGCCTGCCAAAGCCTGGTCGCCCTGGCCGAGCAGGGGCATTTTGCCCCCGATGACTCCCTGGCAAAGGCCGCGGTGGAGGCGGAGTTCGCCCCCCTGCGGGACGCACAGCCGGAGGCGCTGCTGCTGGCCTGCACCCATTTCCCCCTCTTCGCGCCGCTGATCGCGGCGTGCATGGGGCCGGAGACCCGGCTTCTCTCCGTCGGGGAGGAGACGGCGAAGGCCCTGGCCGCCTGGCTGGGCGCGCAGAATGCACTGGCACAGCGCGCAGAAGGGGAGCGGCGCTACTTCACCTCCGGCGACCCGGCGGAGTTCGCGCGCTTGGGCGCGGTGTTTCTGGGTCACCCCATCACAGCGGAGCAACACATCAATCGGGAAAGCGAGAACTTATGAATAAAGACGTTTTGATCACCATTCACAGCATCCAGAACATTGACGGCCAGGACTGCGACGGGCCGGAGCTCATCACCCAGGGCACCTACGAATACGCCCCGGACGGCGTGCGCTTTTCCTACATGGAAAGCGAGCTGACCGGGCTGGAGGGCACCCGCACCGACTTCCACATCAAGCCGGAGGAGGTGGTGCTGTCCCGCCGGGGCAGCGTCAACGCCGAGATGGTGTTCCGCCGGGGAGAGAAGCAGCGCTTCCGCTATCAGACGGAGTACGGCGCGCTGAACCTGGCTTTGAACACCCACCGGCTGGAGACCACGCTGGACGAGCATGGCGGCGACGTGGAGATCGAGTATGACCTCAACTTCAACCAGTCGTTTCTCAGCCGCAACCGCTTCATCATCAACGTCAAGGAAAAGGGACTGAAATCATGAACCTGATCGAGAAAGCAAAGGAACAGATCACCGCGCTTCTGCAAAGCGCCTATGCCGCCGCAGCAGCGGACGGCAGCCTGCCCGCCGGGGCGGAGCTGACCGGCGCGGTGGAGATCCCCAAGGATGTGCGCAACGGCGACTATGCCGCCAGCCACGCCATGGCCGCGGCCAAGGCCCTGCACGCCGCTCCGCGGCAGATCGCCCAGGCGCTGACGGACCACATGGACCTGTCCGGCAGCTGGTTTGACAGCGTGGAGATCGCCGGGCCCGGCTTTCTGAATTTCCGCCTGGGCCGCGCCTGGTACGCCGACGTGCTGCGCACGGTGGTGGAGGAGGGCGCGGACTACGGCAGGAGCGATGCGCTTTCCGGGCAGAAGATCATGGTGGAGTTCGTCTCCGCCAATCCCACCGGCCCCATGCACATGGGCAACGCCCGCGGCGGCGTGCTGGGGGATGCGCTTGCCCGGGTGCTGCACTGCGCCGGGGCGGACGTCTGGCGGGAATTTTACGTCAACGACGCCGGCAACCAGATCGAAAAATTCGCCTCCTCCATCGACGCCCGCTACCGCCAGGCCATTCTGGGGGAGGACGCCGTCGAATTCCCCGAGGACGGCTATCACGGCGAGGACATCATTGACCTGGCACGCTCATTCCGCGCCAAGGAGGGGGACGGCTGGCTGGACAAGCCGGTGCAGGAGCGCCACGCCGCCATGGCGGCCTACGGCCTTTCCGTCAACCTGCCGAAGATGAAATCCGACCTGGAGCGCTACCACATCCACTATGACGAGTGGTTCTATGAGTCAAGTTTACATAATTCAGGATTCGTGGCGGACACCGTGGCGGAGCTGACCCGCCGCGGCCACACCTATGAAAAAGACGGCGCCGTCTGGCTGGCGACATCCCGCATCATGGGGGACAAGCTGCTTGCCCAGGGCAAGAAGCCGGAGGAGATCGAAAAGCTGGGCCTGAAGGACGACGTTCTGCGCCGCGCCAACGGCTTTTACACCTATTTTGCCGCGGACATCGCCTATCACCGCAACAAGCTGGAGGTGCGGGGCTTTGACAAGGCCATCAACATCTGGGGCGCGGACCACCACGGCCACGTGGCCCGGCTGAAGGCCGCGCTGGACGCGCTGGGCCTGGACGGCGAGCACCGTCTGGACATCGTGCTGATGCAGCTCGTGAAGCTCCTGCGCGACGGCGAGGTGGTGCGCATGAGCAAGCGCACGGGCAAGGCCATCTCCCTGAGCGACCTGCTCGACGAGATCCCTGTGGACGCCGCCCGCTGGTTCTTCAACTCCAAGGCCGAGAGCCAGATGGACTTTGACCTGGGCCTGGCCGTCCGCCAGGACAGCGAAAACCCGGTGTACTACGTCCAGTACGCCCACGCCCGCATCTGCACCATGCTCGCGAACCTGGCGGCCGAGGGGCTCAGCGTCCCCGCGCCCGCGCAGGCGGACACCGCCCTGCTCACGGACGACACGGAACGGGCGCTCATCAAGCAGCTCTCCGCCCTGCCGGAGGAGATCCGCATCGCGGCCCGCGACTATAACCCTGCCCGCATCGGCGCTTACTGCACCGATCTGGCAGGCTGCTTCCACCGCTTTTATGCCGCCTGCCGCATCAAGGGCGAGGCGGAGGAGCTGGCCAGGGCCCGGCTGCTGCTGGCCGACTGCACCCGTGCCGTGCTGGAGAACGCCCTGGGCATCCTCGGCGTCAGCGCGCCGGACAAAATGTGATTTTGTAAAAGGGAAAAGGCGGAGGCTTGCCTCCGCCTTGTTTTCAAAGCTATGACTGTTCTGCAGCTCTCCTTAAAACTGATGCTCTTCATCGCCGTGGGCTACGCCGCCCGGAAGCTGAAGGTGATGGCCGACGGCTTTGACAAGGCGCTGACCCGCTTCGTCATGGCCGTGCCGCTGCCGTGCATGGTGTTCAACTCCTTCCGCATCCCCTACAGCGCGGAAAAGCTGCTCTCCGCGCCGCTGCTGCTGGGGCTGTCGATAGGGGGCATGGCGCTGCTCTTCGCCCTCACGACGCTGTGCACCGGCGGGGCAAAAACCAAGCTGGGCAAGACCTGCCGCTTCGCGCTGCTGTTCACCAACTTCACCTTCATGGGCCTGCCTGTGGTCAGCGAGCTTTACGGGCCGGAGGGCGCGTTCAACTATGTCATCTTCACCCTGCCGATCCGCGTCATGTTCTACGGCGGCGCGGCGGTGATGCTGGGCAAGGCGGGGGAGAAGCCCGGCTGGCGGGAGACGCTGAAAAAGTTCCTCTGCGAGCCGGTCATCGCCGTGTTCCTGGGCTTCGCGGTGTACGCTCTGCGCATTGAGCTGCCCGCCGTGCTGACGGACACCATCGCCTCCCTGGGGGCCATGGCTTCGCCGCTGGGGCTCATCCTCTGCGGCTGCATCCTGGCGGACGCGGACTGGCGCGGCGTGCTGCGCTATCCGGCGGTGTTCGCCGTGGCGGCGGGGCGGCTGCTGCTGATCCCGGCGCTGATGGTGGGCGTCGCCTGCCTTCTGGGGGTGGACCGCGCCATCGTGCGCACCACGATGTTCTATTACGCCATGCCCGTGGCCTCGCTCCTGCCCACCTTCCTGCTGCGCTATGACCCCGAGGCCGCAGAGGCGCGCCTGGCCGGCGGCTATATGGTGGTGGTCAGCACGCTTTTGTGCATCGTCACCATCCCGCTCTGGGCCGCTCTATTGGACAGAATTTTGTAAAAATACCGCTGCGCGAACATACTGCGCAGCGGTATTTTTATTTCTGCTCCAGCGCGGCGAAGCCCATAGTTTTGATCTGGCTGCCGTCGTCCCGGATGAAGACCGCCTCATAGCCCGGCAGCGTGTCGATGTACGCCGGCCCCGCCTCCGGCCCCAGGGCGAAGCAGACCGTCGAAAGCGCGTCGCATCGCGCCGACTCCGGCCCCACGATGCTGACGGCGGAGAGCCCGTTTTGCAGCGGCTTGCCCGTGGCCGGGTCCAGCAGATGGTGCCAGGTCTGCCCCTCCGCGACGAAAAAGCGCTCGTACACCCCGCTGGTCACCACGCTGCCCTCCGCCACCGCCACGGTGGCGGCCAGAGCGGTGCTGTCCCGCTCAGGGTAGCGGATGCCCACCCGGTACGGCGTCCCGTCGGGCCTTGCGCCCAGACACAAAATGTTCCCGCCCAGGGAGATGATCGCATGCTCCACCCCGCGGGAGATGAGCAGCTCCTTCATCCGGTCGGCGATCCAGCCCTTGGCGACGCTGCCCAGGTCGATGACCGCCGCCGGGTCGCCGAGCGTGACGGCGGCGCCGTCGATGCGCAGCTTCTCCCAGCCCGTGTGCGCCAGCGCCTCTGCGATCTCCGCGTCGTCCGGACGGCGGGGCGTGCCGCTGAAATCATACAGGGCGCTGACGCCCCCCAGCGTCACGTCATAGCGCCCGCCGCTTTCCCGGCAGCAGTCCAGCGCTAAGGTCAGCACGGACAAAAGCGCTTCGGACACCGCCATGCTGCCGCGCTCGTTCAGCAGGTACAGCTCGCTGTCCGGCCGCGTGCGGGAGAAGACCTTTTCGTAGTCTTCGCACAGCGCCAGCGCCTCCAGCACGGCGGGCTTGTCCCTGTCATTATAATAGGTAATGCTCACCACCGTGTCCAGCGCAAAGGCCTGTTCACTCTTTGCCGCGGGCGCGGTTTTGCCGCAGCCGGGGAGGAGAGAGAGCAAAAGGCTTGTCAGAAAAAAGATTAGTGCGATTTTTGCGGTTTTTGGGCGATTTCCCATTGCTTGCTCCTTGCGCTTGCAAAAAAAGAATGATATGATTACAATAACGTATCGAGCTAAATACGAACTTGTTCGTATTTAGCTCCGACGGCGCAGAATTCCTTGAAAAATCTTTGTCAATTATAGCAAGGAGGGAATGTAGTGTCAATCAGATTGCTGCACGGTGTTCATGTGCCCCACCGCAAGAACACCGCGGAGAGCGTCCCGACACGGATGCCGCCCCCGGCACTGGTCACGATCCCCATGTCCATGAACATCGGCCGCCCGGCGACGCCGGTGGTCAAGGTCGGGGACGAGGTCAAGGTGGGCCAGTGCATCGGGGAAGCGGGGGGCTTCGTATCCAGCCCGGTGTATTCCGGCGTTTCCGGCAAGGTCAAGAAGATCGACAAAATGCTGCTGTTCCACGGCGCGGTGTGCGATGCCGTCGTCATCGAAACCGACGGCGCCCAGACGCCCTATGAGGGCCTGGCCGCCCCTGCGGTGACGGACTTTGACAGCTTCATCGACGCTGTGCGCGCCAGCGGCGTGGTGGGCCTGGGCGGCGCCGGTTTCCCCACATCCGTCAAGCTGAAGGTGGACCCGGACAAGGTGGACTATATCTGCGTCAACGGCGCGGAGTGCGAGCCTTACATCACCGCGGACACCCGCACCATGCTCGACGACGCGGAGACGCTGGTCGACGGCGTGGAGCTGCTGCACGGCTACTACCCCAAGGCCAAAGTCATCATCGGCATCGAGAACAACAAGCCCCAGTGCGTGAAAAAGCTGGAGGGCCTGCTCTCCGGCAAGGCCTATGCCGCGGTCAACGCCCTGCCGGCGCTGTACCCCCAGGGCGGCGAAAAGGTGCTGATCCATAACACCACCGGCCGCATCGTGCCGGAGGGCAAGCTGCCCATCGACGTGGGCTGCATCGTCATCAACACCTCCACGCTCGTGGCGCTGACCCGCTACATCCGCACGGGCATGCCCCTGGTGGAAAAGTACGTGACGGTGGACGGCAGCGCGGTCAAGAACCCCCAGAACGTCATCGTCCCCATCGGCACCTCCATCCACGACGTGGTGGAGTTCACCGGCGGGTACAAGTGCGAGCCGAAGAAGATCGTCCTGGGCGGGCCCATGATGGGCGTTTCCGTGCCGGACGACAGCGAGGTGGTGGTGAAAAACACCGGCGCCATCCTCTGCTTTGACGAGCACGACGCGGTTTTGCCCGAGCCGTCGAACTGCATCCGCTGCGGCCGGTGCATCGACGCCTGCCCGCTGAACCTCATGCCCACGGAGATCGAGCATGCCTACGCTGCCGGGGACGCGGTGCGCCTCGGCAAGCTGAAGGTCAACCTCTGCATGGAGTGCGGCTGCTGTGCCTTCGCCTGCCCGGCCCACCGCCGCCTGGTGGAGTGCAACAAGCTGAGCAAGGCCATGCTGAACAAGTATAACGCCCAGCAGAAGGCGGAGGCGGAGCGCAAGGCCGCCGCCGCTGCCGCGAAGAAGGAAAAGGAGGCGAGCGCAGTATGAGTGTCATGACAACCGGCGTATCGCCCCACATCCGCAGCGGCAGGACCACCCAAAGCATCATGCTGGACGTGATCATCGCCCTGTGCCCGGCGCTCATTGCCTCCGTGGTGATCTACGGCTTCCGGGCGCTGCTGCTGACCTGCATTTCCGTGGCGGCCTGCGTGCTTCTGGAGTTCGTCTGGGAAAAGGCGATGAAAAAGCCCGTCACCATCGGCGACCTCTCCGCCGTGGTCACCGGAATGCTCCTGGCCTTCAACGTGCCGGTGGGCATGCCCATCTGGGAGCTTCTGGTCGGCGACATCGCCGCCATCATCTTGGTGAAAATGCTCTTCGGCGGCCTGGGCTGCAACTTCATGAACCCGGCGCTGGTGGGCCGCATCGTCATCATGTTCTCCTTCACCACGGACATGACCACCTACGCTGTGCCCAGGGTGGCCGGGGCCATCGTCTCCGGCGGGGTGGACGCGGTGAGCACCGCCACGCCCCTGACCATGATGGACCAGCTAACCTGGGGCAACTTCACCCAGCTGCTGCTGGGCGCCCACGGCGGCGTGATCGGCGAGGTCTGCGCCGCGGCGCTGATCCTCGGCGGCATTTACCTCATCATCCGCAAGGTCATCAAGCCGATCATCCCGCTGTGCTACCTCGGCTCGCTGCTGCTGTTTTCCTGGCTCTTCGGCGGCGTACAGCCGGTGCTGAGCCTCTTCGCCGGCGGCGTGCTTCTGGGCGCCATCTTCATGGCGACGGACTATGTCACCAGCCCCTTCACCAACCTGGGCAAGGTGATCTTCGGCTGCGGCTGCGGCTTCATCACCGCCGCCATCCGGGTCTTCGGCAACTACGCCGAGGGCGTGACCTTTGCCATACTGCTGATGAACATTCTGGTGCCTTACATCAACGACCTGACCATGACGAAACCGTTGGGAGGTGAAGCATCAAAATGAAACAGGGCAACACATTCCAGGAAATGATCAAGCCCCTCATCGTGCTGGTGCTGATCTGTCTGGTGGTCTCCGCGCTTTTGGGCTTCACCCACTCGGTCACGGCCCCCATTGTCGAGGAGAATGAGCGCATCGCCGCCGAAGCCACCCGCCGCGCCGTGCTGGCCGGGGCGGACAGCTTCACGGAGATCGCCTGCGACACCGAAGCGCTGGGCATCACCAGCGCCTACAAGGAGGATTCCGGCAAGGGCTATGTCATCACCGCCGCACGCAAGGGCTACGGCGGCGACGTGGTGGTCACCGTCGGCATCGACGGGACCGGCAAGGTGGTCGGCATGAGTGCCAACGTCTCCACCGAGACCACGGGCGTCGGGAGCAAGGCGGGACAGAGCGCCTATACGGACAAATACATTGGGCTGAGCGGCTCGGCCGCCGGGGTGGACACCATCTCCGGCGCGACCTACTCCAGCTCGGCCGTCAGAAACAGCGTCAGCGCGGCACTGGCCGCCTATGACGCCATCAAGTAAAGGGGGTGCCGGAAATGAAGAAAAACAGCAAGCTGAAGATCCTCACCAACGGCATCTTCAGAGAAAACCCCGTGCTGATCCTGCTGCTGGGCTGCTGCTCGGTCCTCGCCATTTCCGTGACGGTGTCCGGCGCGCTGGGTATGGGCGCGGCCATGACCTTCGTCCTGGTCTGCTCCAACGTGGTCATCTCGCTCCTGCGCAAGATCATCCCCGACAAGATCCGCATCCCCTGCTTCATCGTGGTCATCGCCACCTTCGTCACCCTGGTGCAGATGGTGGTGCAGGCCTTCGTCCCCGCGCTGTATGACGCGCTGGGCATCTTCCTGCCGCTGATCGTCGTCAACTGCATCGTGCTGGGCCGGGCGGAGATGTTCGCCAGCAAGAACGGTGTGCTGGACTCCCTGCTGGACGGCGTGGGCATGGGCCTGGGCTACACCCTGGTCATCACCTGCATCGCCGTCGTGCGTGAGCTCATCGGCTCCGGCACGCTGTACGGTGTGCGCATCATCCCGGAGGGCTATCAGATCGGCATCATCACCCAGACGCCCGGCGGCTTCTTCATGTTCGGCGCCGCCATGGCCGTGCTGATCTACTGCCTGGGCAAGAAGGGCCGCCACTTTGACCCGCGCATCGGCTGCGACGGCAAGTGCGGCAACTGCAGCTTCAACTGCGAAAACCGCGAGGATAACCTCAAGCTCTATGAAAACCAGGCCGCGATGGAGGCCGCCGCTGCCGCCGACGCGGAGAAGGAGAAGGAGGGGAACGCCGTATGACAAAGGTTTTAATGATCGCCTTTATGATGATCTTCACGCAGAACTATGTTCTGGTGCAGTTCCTGGCCATCTGCCCCTTCCTGGGCGTCTCCCAGAAGTTCGACTCCTGCATCGGCATGTCCGGCGCCGTCATCTTCGTCATGACGCTGGCCAGCGCCGTCACCTGGCTCATCTACACCTACATCATGGTGCCCCTGGGCCTGGACTATCTCTCCACCATCATCTTCATCCTGGTCATCGCCGCGCTGGTGCAGTTCGTGGAGATCTTCCTCAAGAAGTTCATCAAGCCGCTGTACAACTCCCTGGGCGTTTACCTGCCCCTCATCACAACCAACTGCGCGGTGCTGGCTGTGACGCTGCTGAACATCTCCGAGAAGTACAACCTGCTGGAAAGCTGCGTGGACGGCTTCTCCGCCGGCGTGGGCTTCGGCCTGGCGCTGATCCTGTTCTGCGGCGTGCGCAAGGCGCTGGAGCGTGCCAAGCCCCCCAAGAGCTGGGCCGGCCTGCCCATCACGCTCGTTGCCGCCGCGCTCACCAGCATGACCTTCATGGGCTTCACCGGCATTGCCGACAAGCTCTTCGGCTGACGGGAGGTGCGGTGAAATGAGTCCTGTTTTGATCGCTGTCTGCGTCCTGGGCGGCATCGGCCTGGTCAGCGCGCTGCTGCTGGTGCTGGCCAGCAAATACATGGCCGTGCCCGTGGACGAAAAATTCCCCGCCATCCGCGCCTGCCTGCCAGGCGCCAACTGCGGCGCCTGCGGCTACGCCGGCTGCGACGGCTATGCAAACGCCCTGGCCGCCGGGGAAGAGGAGAAGACCAACAAGTGCATCGCCGGCGGCCAGGATGTGGCAAAGGCCGTCGCCGAGACCATGGGCCTTGCCTTTGAGGCGGTGGTGGAGGTCAACGCCTTCGTCCACTGCCGTGGCGACTGCCTCAATACCCGGAAGCGCACCGAGTTCCAGGGCGCCCGCAGCTGCGCCGCCGCCAAGCTGCTGTTCGGCAGCGACGGCGCCTGCCACTACGGCTGCATCGGCTACGGCGACTGCGCCAGCGTCTGCCCGGAGAACGCCATCAACATCATCAACGGCATTGCCCACATCAACGACATCCGCTGCATGGGCTGCGGCGCCTGTGCCCGCACGTGCCCGCAGGGTATCATCGAGGTCCTGCCCAAGGAGTTCGAGGTCGAGGTCTCCTGCTCCAACCACGACAAGGGCCCTGCGGTGAAGAAGGCCTGCGCCGCCGGCTGCATCGGCTGTACGCTCTGTGCCAAGAAGTGTCCCGAGGGCGCGATCACGATGGTGAACAACCTGCCGGAGATCGACCACGGCAAGTGCTCCGGCTGCGGCACCTGCGCCAGCGTCTGCCCGCAGAAGGTCATCCTCTACGGTAATAAAGTCTAAAGATTCAAAGGAGAACCGCTTCGCTGGGTTCTCCTTTGAGTTACTATGTCTTTCTTTATGAAGAATAAAAAGCTAAAAAACGATATTTTGCTCATCCTTGCCCTGCTCGTGCTGGCCGGGGCGGCGTACGGCATTTTGCGCCTGACCCGGGAGCCCGGCAACGAGGCCGCCGTGACCGTGGACGGCCAGCTGGTGCTGACGGTGCCCCTTTCCCGGGAGGCGACGCTGACCGTGGGGGAGAACCTGGGCTTCCGCAACGTGGTGGAGGTCGCCGGCGGGCGCGTCCGCGTCTCGGACGCCGACTGCCCGGACCGCCTGTGCGTCCGGCAGGGCTGGATCTCCCGGGACGGGGAAAGCATCGTCTGCCTGCCCCACAAGCTGGTGGTCACGGTGCGCGGCAGCGAGCATGACCTTGACGCGGTGGCGAGGTGAGGGGACATGAAGACAAAGACCGTCGCCCTCACGGGGCTGCTCATCGCCCTCGCCCTCATTTTAAGCTATCTGGAATCCCTCGTGCCCCTTTCCTTCGCCGTCCCCGGCATCAAGCTGGGCCTGCCGAATCTGGTCATCGTCTTCGCCCTTTACCGCCTGCGCCCGGCCACTGCCGCCGCGATCTCGCTTTTGCGCGTGGCGCTGGTGGCGCTGCTGTTCGGCAGCGTGCTGTCCCTGGCCTACTCTGCCGCCGGCGCGGTCCTGAGCTACTGTGTCATGCTCCTTTTGCGGCGCACGGGCCGCTTCGGCTGCACCGGCGTCTCCGTGGCGGGCGCCGTGGCGCACAACCTGGGGCAGATCGCCGCCGCCGCGGTTTTGCTGCAGACCGCGTCCCTGACCTGGTATCTCCCCGTCCTCTGCCTCTCAGGCACCGTGGCCGGGGTCTGCATCGGTCTGCTTGCCGCCCTCCTGGTGAAGCGCATTCCCCAGATTTGAATATTATGTAAACCGACAGAATCCACAGCCCGGGCCCCTCGGCCCGGGCTGTTTTTGTGACTTCTCGCATTGACAAATTCTTTCTTTTGAGTATAATTGTATACAATTATCCCCGAAGGGAGGACATACCATGCTGGAGTTATCCAACAAAACCAATCTGCTGGAGCAGAAAAACTACAAATACACCCTGCAGGACGTGGAGAAGCCCAACCTCTACAGCGACCTGTTCACCTATGAGGACGTGCCCAAGGTCTCCTTCAACCACCGCCGTGTGCCCATGGGCATGCCGGAGGAGATCTGGATCACCGACACCACCTTCCGCGACGGGCAGCAGAGCGTAGAGCCCTACACCGTGGAGCAGATCGTGCAGCTTTACAAGCTCATGAGCCGCCTGGGCGGCCCCTTCGGCATCATCCGCCAGACGGAGTTTTTCGTCTACAGCGAGAAAGACCGCAAGGCCGTCGAAAAATGCCAGGAGCTGGGGCTGGACTTCCCGGAGATCACCACCTGGATCCGCGCAACGCCGGAGGATTTCCGCCTGGTGCGCGACCTGGGCATCCGGGAGACGGGCATCCTGGTCTCCTGCAGCGACTACCATATTTTCAACAAAATGCGCATGACCCGCGCCCAGGCGCTGGACCAGTATCTGGGCACGGTGAAGATGGCCTTTGACGCCGGGGTCATGCCCCGCTGCCACCTGGAGGACATCACCCGCGCGGACTTTTACGGCT
>SVKR01000138.1 GCA_015068365.1 Oscillospiraceae bacterium | reverse complement strand
CCAACCGCAGCATCGTCAGCGTCAGCGTCACCGTTACCGACGGCGCGGGCAATGTGATCGCCCAGGCGTCTGCGCCGTCCATCCGTGGAAAGCTCACGGCCTTTGACATGCAGCTCCTGTGCAGCGGACAGGGCGTCCGGGGCAGTGTAAATCTCACGGCTCTGAAGTCCGGCAGCTATCGCTGCACCACCGTCTGCCGGTTGCTTACCGGTGAGGAGATCACCGTTCGGGACTTTGATTTTACCTTGTAAGGCAATCTCTCTAAAAATAATAGTAATTATTATTAATTATTTTTCGTTTTGTTGCTTTTGCCACTTTACATATCAGAATATGCTGATATACTAAAGCCATAACAAAGAACCAAACAAAAAAACAAAATTCTAAATTGAAATTATATGGAGGAAATTGATTATGAAGAAGTGGGTCTGCTCTGTTTGCGGTTATGTTCACGAGGGTGACGCTGCCCCCGAAAAGTGCCCCGTCTGCAAGGTTCTCGCCGAGAAGTTCAACGAGGTCAAGGGTGAGATGAAGCTGGCTGCCGAGCATGAGTACGGCATCTACGCCAAGACCGTGAAGAACAACGCTGACATCAGCGAAGAGGACAAGAAGTACATCTTTGACCAGCTCAAGGCCAACTTCAACGGCGAGTGCAGCGAGGTCGGCATGTATCTGTGCATGGCCCGCATCGCCCACCGCGAGGGCTATCCCGAAATCGGCCTGTACTGGGAGAAGGCCGCCTATGAAGAGGCGGAGCACGCCGCCAAGTTTGCGGAGCTTCTGGGCGAGGACCTGGAGGCCAACATGAAGGCCGACACCAAGGCCAACCTGGCCTGGCGCGTGGAGTGCGAGTTCGGCGCGACCCAGGGCAAGTTCGACCTGGCCAAGTGCGCCAAGAAGAACAATCTGGATGCCATCCACGACACCGTGCATGAGATGGCCCGCGACGAGGCCCGCCACGGCAAGGCGCTGAAGGGCCTGCTGGAGCGCTATTTCAAGTAAGCCCGCCCGTCGGCCGCTGAAAGTATATGTGAGATCTCCTTCATTTCTTCTGTCAGGGAGGGATGAAGGAGATTTTTTAAGAGGGAGCACTATGAACATTGATCTGACACTGGAAAACCTAAAAAAGCTCGGCTACCAGGCCGCGTATTTTGACACGAAGGAAGCCGCCGCGGCGCATCTGGCGCAGACGATCCGCGGCAGCACCGTGGGCTTCGGCGGGTCCGTGACGGCGCAGCAGATGGGGCTTTACGAGCTCCTGGGCAAAGAGAACACGGTTTACTGGCACTGGGCCGACGGCGACCGCGCAAAAGCGCAGGAAAACGCCGCTGCGGCGGAGGTCTACATCCTCTCGGCCAACGCCCTGGCCGAGACCGGCGAGATCGTGAACATCGACGGAAACGGCAACCGCTTATCCGCCATGTTCTACGGGCACCGGCGCGTTGTTTTCGTCGTGGGCGTCAACAAACTGACGCCGGATCTGCCCTCCGCCGTCGACCGGGCGCGCAACGTCGCCTCGCCGCTGAATGCGCGGCGCCTGCAGCGCAAGACCCCCTGCGCGCTCAGCGAGCCGATGCGCTGCCACGACTGCCGCAGCCCGGAGCGTATCTGCAGCGGCATGGCGATCCTCATGGAGAAGATGGGCAGCATCCCGCAGATGGATGTGCTCCTGATCGGGGAAGAACTGGGATACTGAATCAAACGGAAACGAGCCTGCGCCATTCTGGCGCAGGCTCGTTTTGTCAGCTCTGATATTCAAATTCCAGGTCATAGATGGCGATGGTGTCGCCGTCCTTGACGCCCATGGACTCCAGGCGCGCAAACACCCCGGCTTCGCGCAGCACCCGGTCAAAGTACATGCGGCTTTCGTAGTCGCCCAGGTTGACGCTTTGCAGCAGGCGCTGCAGCCAGGGGCCCTCCACCGACCAGTAATCGTCGTCGCACTGCTCGATGGCAAGGGCCTCGCTGGTGTCGATGACCGGCTCCGGCGGAACGTAATCCGGCTCGTAGCGGAGGACAGGGGGCAGCCCGGCCAAAAGTCCGGCGGCGGCGCGCATCAGCTCCTGCGTGCCCTGGTGGGCGGCGGCGGACAGCTCAAAAAAGCGGTAGCCCTTCGCCTCCACGTGCTGCTTCAGCCGTTCGATGGGCTCGCGGTCGTCCCCCAGCAGGTCGCACTTGTTGGCGGCGACGATCTGGGGCCGGGCAGCCAGGTCCTCATTATAAAGATGCAGCTCCTCGTTGATGGCGTCAAAGTCAGCGATCGGGTCGCGTCCTTCGCTGCCGGAGACGTCCACCAGGTGGATCAGCAGCCGGCAGCGGTCAATGTGGCGGAGAAAATCGTGCCCCAAACCGGCGCCGTCGCTGGCGCCCTCAATGATGCCGGGGATGTCCGCCATGACAAAGCTGACGCCCTCGCTGACATAGACCACGCCCAGATTGGGGAAGAGGGTGGTGAAGTGATAGTTGGCGATCTTCGGGTGCGCCTTGCTGACGACGGACAAAAGCGTGCTTTTGCCCACATTCGGAAAGCCCACCAGCCCCACGTCGGCCAGCAGCTTCAGCTCCAGCACGATCTCCCGGTCCTCACCGGCCCGGCCGGGCTTGGCAAAGCGCGGCACCTGGCGGGTGGGCGTGGCGAAATGCCGGTTGCCCCAGCCGCCGTTGCCGCCCCGGGCGATGACATAGGGCGCGTCGTCGCTCATGTCGTGCAGAATGCCGCCGGTGGCCTTGTCGCGGATCAGCGTGCCCCGCGGGACACGGATGGTCAGGCTCTCGCCGTCCCTGCCGGAGGAGCGGTTGCCCTGGCCGTTCATGCCGTTGCCGGCCACATATTTGCGCTTATAGCGGAAGTCCATCAGCGTGGACATGTGGTCGTCCACCACGGCGATGACATCACCGCCGCGGCCGCCGTCGCCGCCGTCAGGGCCCCCGGCCGGCACAAATTTTTCCCTGTGGAATGCCACCGCGCCGTCGCCGCCTCTGCCGGCGATGACGTGGATGGTGGCCTTATCTACAAATCCGTTCGCCATAGTACCATCTCATTTCATAAGAAACGGGTGGGCCTTTTGGAAAAGCCCACCCGATTTTGCTGCTTGTGTTACTGCGCGATCTCCTCATAGACAGAGACCTTTTTGCGGTCCTTGCCGAAGCGCTCGTACTTCACAGTACCGTCCACGAGGGAGTACAGCGTGTCGTCCTTGCCTTTGCCGACGTTGGTACCCGGGTGGATCTTCGTTCCGCGCTGTCTGACAAGGATGTTGCCGGCCAGAACAAACTGACCGTCGGCTCTTTTGGGCCCAAGACGCTTGGACTCGCTGTCACGGCCGTTCTTGGTAGAACCCATACCTTTTTTATGTGCCATTTGGTTACACCTCCATTTGTCAAAATCAAAAACGCGGAAGAAATCAGGCGTTGATCGCTTCGATGGTCACCTTGGTGTAGGGCTGTCTGTGGCCCTGCGTGCGGCGATAGCCCTTCTTGGGCTTCATCTTATAGACGCGGATCTTCTTGCCTCTGCCGTTCTTCTCGACCTTCGCGGTAACGGTAGCGCCGGAGAGCAGGGGAGCGCCGAAATTGGCGACCTCGCCGTCCACCACAGCCAGAACCTGGTCAAAGGTAACGGTATCGCCGGCCTCGGCGTTCAGCTTCTCGACGAAGAGAACGTCGCCCTCGGCAACGCGATACTGCTTGCCACCGGTCACGATGATAGCATGCTTCACTTGTTGCACCTGCCTTTCATTTGCAGACTCGCTCTTGAGGCGTTTGCCACAGCAAAACTTTTCCGGCCCCTTCAATGCGGCTTTGATAGTTTACCATTGACATTCGGCAATGTCAATAGGAATTTGCCCTGATTTTCGTGAAATTTGCGGGAAAGGGGAGCGCCAGCTTTGCGCTGACGCTCCCCATGCCGAAGGTGAGCCGGTCTGTAAGCCGGGTTCTGTCTTAAGCGACCATCTATCTGTGGCGCTGCGTTGCCGCCGCGCTCAAGCCGCCTCCTCGGAACGGCCGGGCCGGCCTGTGTGTTCCTCCACGGCGTTGCTCCGGATAGAGTTTACAGCGCCCCTCTGTTGCCAGAGGGCCGAGTGCGCTCTTACCGCACTTTTCCACCCTTACCGCCGCAGCACATGGCCGCGGCGGCGGTATATCTCTGTTGCACTTGTCCGAGGGTCACCCCTGGCGGGCGTTACCCGTTATCCTTGCCCTATGGAGCCCGGACTTTCCTCACGCACTTCCTTTCGGAATGTGCCCGCGGTCGCTCGGCCTGCTCACATGCGAGATTGTACCTGCTCACCCGGGCACTGTCAAGAAAAACATTGTCATTCGCGGCAATTGAGACTATAATAAAAAGGTCAGGGAGGTGTCTTATATGACGCTCGAAGAATACATTGAGGATCTGAAAGACAAGCGCATCGCCGTGGTGGGCGTGGGAGTCAGCAATCTGCCGCTGCTGCGCCTGCTGGCGGAGAAGGGCTGCGATGTGACGGCCTGCGACAAATCCAGCGCCGAGGGACTGGGCAGCGTCTATGACGAGCTGGCCGCCCTTGGCGTGAAGTTTGTGCTGGGCAGTCATTATATTGACCGGATGGACTATGACGTGGTGTTCCGCACGCCCGGACTGCACCCGGATAAGCTGAAGGGCGCTGTGCGCCCGGACACGGTGGTCACCAGCGAGATGGAGGCGTTTTTCGCCGTGTGCCCCTGCCGCATCATCGCCATCACCGGCTCGGACGGCAAAACCACCACCAGCACGCTGATCGCCAAGCTCCTGGCCGAAGAGGGCTATACCGTGCACCTGGGCGGCAACATCGGAAAGCCGCTTCTGTGCGAAAGCGCCGCGTTCCGCCCGGAGGATGTGGCCGTGCTGGAGCTCAGCTCCTTTCAGCTGCACAGCATGCGCTGCCGCCCGGACGTGGCGGTCATCACCAATCTGTCCCCAAACCACCTGGACGTGCACCCGTCCTTTGAAGACTATGCCAACGCCAAAAAGAACA
This sequence comes from Oscillospiraceae bacterium, assembly GCA_015068365.1. GTDB lineage: Bacteria > Bacillota > Clostridia > Oscillospirales > Oscillospiraceae > SVKR01. The sequence goes on along the minus strand of SVKR01000138.1, from coordinate 7,264 downwards.
TTTTTCTCCTCCAGGGGCGGGACTGCCGCTTGGTGCTGAACCTGGACAACGCTTACACCGCCGCCTGCGCCGCGGAGGCGGTGTCCGAGGTCATCTGGTTTTCCAGAGAACGCATCCCGGAGCGCGGCTACAGCTATCACGACGAGGCGATCTACCGCGGGGAGGAGCGCTTCCTGGAGGGCAGGGACATTCTGATCCCCGGCATGCACAACGTGGAGAATTACATGGCGGCCTTTGCCGCCACGGACGGGCTGGTTTCCGCCGAGACCTGCCGCAAGATCGCCACCACCTTCGGCGGCGTGGCCCACCGCATCGAGCTGGTGCGCACTCTGCACGGCGTGCGCTATTATAATGATTCCATCGCATCCAGCCCCACCCGCACCATCGCGGGGCTGCGCTCGTTCGACCAGAAGCTGATCCTCATCGCCGGCGGCCATGACAAGCTGGTGCCCTTCGACCAGCTGGCGGAGGAGATCGTGCAGCGGGTGAAGGCGCTGTTCCTCGTCGGCGAGACGGCGGAGAAGATCCGCGACGCCGTGCGCGCAGCGCCGGGTTACGACGCCGCTGCGCTGCCCATCACGGTGCTGGATGATTTCAAGGAGACCGTGCTGGCGGCCTCGGCCTGCGCCGGGGAGGGGGACGTGGTGATATTAAGCCCGGCCTGCTCCTCCTTTGACCGCTTCAAGAATTTTGCCGAGCGCGGCAACACCTTCCGCAAAATCGTCGAAGAACTGCCATAATCCCGCCGCCTCCGGCATATACTTGCCAGAGGTGGTATGAATGCCCTTGCATCGATTTGCCCGCCGCCGGGACCTGAGCGGCTTATCTCTGCAGCGCGTGCCCCGGCGTGCAAAACGGGGCGTGCTGATCGCGCTTGTGGCCCTGCTGCTGCTCGCAGTGCTGGCCGTGACGCTCTATCTGCGCAGCCTGCTGCGCGACATTGCCGTGTCCGACGCCAGGGACGCCGTGACCTACGCGGTCAACGGCTGCGTCAACCGCATCATGCTGGAGCACGGCTACAGCTACGCCGATTTCGTGACGCTGGAGAAGGACGCGGACGGCAACGTGACGGCCATCACCGCCGACACGGTGCACATCAACGCCCTTTCCAGCCAGCTTCTGGCGGAGATCGCCCGCGCCGCCGACAGCGAAACGCTGCAGATCCGCATCCCGCTGGGCAGCCTGCTGGGCTCCAACCTGCTGATGGGCCGCGGCCCGGAGATCCCCGTGCAGGTCATCATGCTGACCAGCTCCCTGGTCCGCTTCGACAACGCCCTCAGCTCCACCGGCATCAACCAGTCCCGCCACGCCATCACCCTGAAGGCCGACGTGGACATCGACATTCTGATCCCGTGGGAGACCATCTCCACCACGGTGGAGACGGACATTCTCATCGCGGAGACGGTGATCGTCGGCCGGGTACCCAATACATACGTTCACTTAACGGAGGAACACAATGGAAGCCAATGAAGCGAGAGAAAAGATCCTGGCGCTGCGTGCCGAGGTTGAGGAGCACTCCCGCCGCTATTATGACGAGGACGCCCCCACGATCTCCGACTTTGAATATGATAAGCTGATCCACACGCTGATGGACCTGGAGGAGCAGTTTCCCCAGTTCCTCACCCCGGATTCTCCCACGCAGCACGTGGGCGGCAGGGTCAGCAGCAAGTTTGCCCCCGTGGAGCATGAGGTGCCGCTGGAGAGCCTGATGGACGTCTTCTCCCACGAGGAGCTGTTCGCCTTTGGCGAGCGGGTGGACGGCGCGATCGGCGGCAGCAAAATGTACGACGTGGAGCCGAAGATCGACGGGCTTTCCATCGCGGTGGAGTACCGCAACGGCGAATTCTTCCGCGGCGCCACCCGGGGCAACGGCCAGACCGGCGAGGACGTGACGGAGAATCTGCGAACCATCCGTTCTCTGCCGAAAACGCTGAAAAACGCCCCGGAGCGCATCATCGTTCGGGGCGAGGTCTATATGGCGAAGGAGACCTTCGCCATGCTCAACCGCCGCTATGAGATCGAGGGCAAGCCGCTTCTGGCCAATCCCCGCAACGGCGCGGCGGGCTCGCTGCGGCAGAAGGACCCGAAGATCGCCGCGGAGCGGCAGCTGGATCTGATCGTGTACAACATCCAGCTCGCCACGCGGGAGTACAGGACGCATGCCGAGACCCTGGACGCCCTGACAGAGATGGGCTTTGACGTGGTGCCCTACAAGCTCTATGACAACATCCGCGACTGCGTGGAGCAGATCGAGTGGATCGGAGCGAACCGGGACGCGTTTCCCTACGAGATGGACGGCGCGGTCATCAAGCTCAACGACCTTGCCCAGCGTGCCGTGCTGGGCAGCACGACAAAGGTGCCGCGCTGGGCCGTGGCCTACAAGTATCCGCCGGAGAAAAAGCCGGCAAAGGTGCTGGACATCGCGGTGCAGGTCGGGCGCACCGGCGTTCTGACGCCGAAGGCGGTGGTGGAGCCCATCCGCCTGGCGGGCACCACGGTCTCCAACGCCACGCTGCACAACCAGGATTTCATCGACAAGCTGGACGTGCGCATCGGCGACACCGTCTGGGTGCGCAAGGCGGGGGAGATCATCCCCGAGGTAGTGGAGGTGGACCTGTCGAAGCGCCCCGCCGGGACGGTGCCGTTCCGTCTGCCGGAGGTCTGCCCGGAGTGCGGCAGCCCCGTGGTGCGCGATGAGGACGGCGCGGCCATGCGCTGCACCGGGGCGGAATGCCCGGCGCAGCGGCTGCGCAACATCACCCATTTTGCCGCCAAGGACGGCATGGACATCGACGGTCTGGGCGAAGCCGTGGTGGAGAGCCTGGTGAACGCCGGGCTGGTGAGCGCCCCGGCGGACCTTTATTACCTGGACGCCCAGTCGGTCGCGACGCTGGAGCGCATGGGGAAGAAGAGCGCGGAGAATCTCATCGGCGCCATTGAAGCCAGCAAGACCCAGGGCCTGGCCCGGCTGCTGTCCGCCTTCGGCATCCGGCAGGTGGGCGCCAGCGCGGGCAAGACGCTGGCCCGCCGCTATCCGGATCTGGACGCGCTGATGGCGGCGACCGAGGAGGAGCTGATGGCCATTGACGACATCGGCCCCGTCACCGCCCGCTATATCGCGGCGTGGTTCGCTTCGCCGCAGTCCCGGCACCAGATCGCCCGGCTGCGGGACGCGGGCGTGTCCTTTGAAAGCCGCGAGGAGCTGACCGACGCCCGCTTCGCGGGAAAGACCTTTGTGCTGACCGGGACACTGGAGGGCTTTACCCGGGACGAGGCATCCGCGATCATCGAGCGCTTCGGCGGCAAGGCCAGCGGCAGCGTGTCCAAAAAAACCAGCTATGTGCTGGCGGGGGAGGCCGCCGGCAGCAAGCTGACCAAGGCGCAGGAGCTGGGTATCCCGATCCTCACCGAGGCGCAGTTCCGGGAAATGATCGGGTGAAGAAGCATAGGATCAAAAAGGAGAGGCCGCGGCCTCTCCTTTTTCCTGCTTATTTTTCGATCTCCACCATGTAATATTCCAGCGAAATGGAATCGGGATAGCGGGTGGCGTTGACGATGAACAGCCGGTCCTTCAGAATGCTGAGGGAGTCGTCGTAGATCTCAAACTCCGGCTTGGTGACGCAGTAGTAGACCTCTGCCGGGGCGATGCCGCCGGACAGAACGGTGTCCACATACTCCGGCGGAACGGTGCGGATGCCGTCGTTCTGGATGTAAAAGCTGCGGCCGTCGTCCAGCCGGACGCCGTAGCGGGCGGAGAGCTCGGCCCGGCCGTTGGGGCGCACCACCTGGCTGTCCACACCGTCGGGCAGCACGGTGCCGTTGAAGGGCAGGGCGAAGCCGATGATCTCGCCGCCGGTGATGGCGATGAGCTGACGGCGCCCGGCCTTGCCATCCTGTCCGATGAAGGAGGGCTTTCCCACTCTCGCGCGGATTTCAAAGGCTTTGACCAACTTCGGTTCCATTTAATCTCGCTCCTTTACTGTATTGGCTGAAATAGGTATCTCCCGGCATCATCTTAGTCCAGCCCCGGCGGGAAGTCAAGCGCCGATGGCGCATTCCGGCGCAGCACCGCATAAGATGGGCTGAGCGGGTTTTCCGCCGCTCAATTCGTCACCTGGAGGAATCAACTTGCAAGCAAACAGCAACGGAAGCTGTAATTACAGAAGCGGGCTCCTGCCGCAGTGCGCGCCGCTGGCCCGGTCCTATGTGCCGATGCAGCAGTGCAGCATGCCGCAGTACGACCCGGCGGACGGCCTGAAGCGCGGAACGCTGTTTCCCGGCCTGGATCTGCCCTTTATGAACATGGTCAACATGGAGGATCTGAGCGGCACGCCCATGGGAGAGGTCATGAGCCTGTGCTTTGCCGCCCATGAGCTGCAGCTTTATCTGGACACCCACCCGCAGGACAGCGAGGCCTTCGCCCTGCTGAAAAACCTTCTGGAGCTGGCCGAAGAGGCCAAGCGCCGCTATGTGGCAAAATACGGCCCGCTGACGCCGGACGATCTGCAGCGCAGCGAGCGCTTTGACTGGCTGGAAGACCCATGGCCCTGGGCCTATCGGCAGAAGGGGGAGTGAGCAGGCATGTTTATCTATGAAAAGCGTTTGCAATACCCGGTCCGGATCAAAAACACCAACCCGGCGCTGGCGAAGTTTATCATCTCGCAGTACGGGGGCCCGGACGGGGAACTGGGCGCCTCGCTGCGCTATCTGAGCCAGCGTTATTCCATGCCCTACCCGGAACTGCGCGGACTGCTGACCGACATCGGCACGGAAGAGCTGGGCCACCTGGAGATGGTGGCCTCCATCATCCAGCAGCTGACCCGCGACATGACCGTGGAGGAAGTGAAAAACGCCGGGATGGAGGCCTATTTCGTGGACCACACCGCGGGTATCTATCCCCAGTTTGCCTCCGGAACGCCCTGGACGGCGGCCACCATCGCCGTGAAGGGCGACGTCATCACCGACCTGACCGAGGACATGGGCGCCGAGCAGAAGGCCCGCACGACCTACGACAACATTCTGCGCCTGAGCGATGACCCGGATGTGAACAACGTCATCCGCTTCCTGCGCGAGCGCGAGGTCGTCCACTTCCAGCGCTTCGGCGAGGCGCTGCAGCTCGCCACGGAGAAGATGGACCAAAAAAACGTGTACGTTATCAACCCGGCCTTTGACCGGAAGTAAGCCATAAGAAACAGGGGGATGGCAAAAAAGCCATCCCCTTTTTGTATTTGGTATCGTTTACTTGGCCAGCACCTTTTTCAGCTTCGCGTAGCGGGGCAGGCTCATCTCCGTCGGCCGCTCCGGCGCGCCCTGGATCAGAGGCAGGGCATAGTCGATGAAGTCCTGGGTCACGCCGTTGTGGGCGGCGTTGATCCACTCCAGCGGCACCTTCTTCTCATAGTTCGCCACCTCGCTCAGCGGCAGAAGCTCGGTCTCGCAGCGGTAAGCACCGCCGTTGCGGCTGCACTTGAAGGCCACCATGCAGTCGGTTTTGCCCGCCACGGCGGACTCCACCGCGCAGCGCCCGGCCAGCTCCGCCTCGGCCAGGTCGGTGCCGGAGGCCAGGTGGGCGCCGCAGCGCTGCAGCAGGCTCAGCTCAATGCCGCGGACCTTGGCGCCGGTGCGCTTTTTCAGCGCCTCGGCCAGCTTGACCGCCAGACCGCCCAGCTGCGCATGGCCGAAGCCGTCCGTGGCGCTGGTCTCCGCCTCGGAGACGAACCGCCCGTCGGCGTAGTGGATGCCCTCGGACACGGCGATCAGCACCTTGCCGTCATTGGCCTTGTAGACCTTGTCCACGTCGGCGTAGAACCGCTCCAGGTCAAAGTCCACCTCGGGGAGGTAGACCAGGTCCGGACCGGAGCCGAAGGCCGTGGCCAGCGCGGCGGCGCCCGCCAGCCAGCCGGCGTGGCGGCCCATGATCTCCACCACGGTGATCTGGGGGTTGTCGTACACGGTGGCGTCCTTCGCCACTTCCATGCAGCTTGTGGCGATGTACTTCGCGGCGCTGGCAAAGCCGGGGCAGTGGTCCGTGCCGTAAAGGTCGTTGTCGATGGTCTTGGGAATGCCCATCACGCGGCAGGCATAGCCCACCTTCTGGCAGTACTTGGAGATTTTGTTGCAGGTGTCCATGGAATCGTTGCCGCCGTTGTAGAAGAAGTAGCGCACGTCATACTTCTTGAAGATCTCCAGAATGCGGCGGTAGTCCGTGTCGTCCACGTCCGGGTCCTTCATCTTATAGCGGCAGGAGCCCAGCTCGGAGGAGGGGGTGTTCAGCAGATACTTCAGCTCCTCGGGATCCTCCTCGTCCATGATATACAGCTTGTCGTCCAGCACGCCCTTGATGCCGTGGGCCGCGCCGTAGACCTTCGTGATGCACTCCGCGTCCAATCCGGCGCGGATGGCGCCGTAAGCGCTGGCGTTGATGACGGCGGTGGGGCCGCCGGACTGGCCGATGATGCAGGCGCCTTTCAAGACCTTTTCCAAAGCCATAACAATACCTCCAAAAAGATAAAATAATCGGAAGAAGCGTTTTCTGTATTGATTATAGCACAACTTTGCGCTAAAATATAGCTTAATTATAAAAAAGAAACAGTCAGTTTTCGCAAATACTATTACAAGAGGAGATGTTTGTCAATGGCAATCGTAACTTCTACCGAAATGTTCAAAAAGGCCTATGACGGGGGCTACGCCATCGGCGCGTTCAACGTCAACAACATGGAGATCATCCAGGGCATCACCGAGGCCGCCATCGAGCAGCGCGCCCCGCTGATCCTGCAGGTGAGCAAGGGCGCCAGAAGCTATGCAAAGCATGTCTATCTGATGAAGCTGATCGAGGCCGCCGTGCAGGACGCCGAGCAGACCGCCGGCTTTGACCTGCCTATCTGCGTGCACCTGGACCACGGCGACAGCTTTGAGCTGTGCAAAAGCTGCATTGACGGCGGCTTTACCTCCGTCATGATCGACAAGAGCGGCGAGAGCTTTGAGGAGAACATCCGCATCACCCGCCAGGTCGTGGAATATGCCCACGATCACGGCGTCGTGGTGGAGGCTGAGCTGGGCACCCTGGCCGGCGTGGAGGACGAGGTCAAGGTCAAGGCGGAGGATTCCTCCTACACCCGCGCCGAGGACGTGCAGGAATTTGTGGAGCGCACCGGCTGCGACAGCCTGGCCATCGCCATCGGCACCAGCCACGGCGCTTACAAGTTCACCGCCGCACAGTGCACCCGGGACGAAAACGGCCAGCTGGTCCCGCCCCCGCTGCGCT
>SVKR01000137.1 GCA_015068365.1 Oscillospiraceae bacterium | reverse complement strand
CACGGCCTTTTTCGCCTTGCGCACGTTGGCCGGGTTGTTCAGCATGACGCGCTCCACGTACACGGCGCAGGGCACGGCGGCGAGGATCTCGCACATTTTCAGCGGCATGCCCGCCTGCTCCACGGTGCGGCCGTCCACGCAGGTGGTGGCACGCTGGCCGATGAGGGTGGTGGGGGCCATCTGGCCGCCGGTCATGCCGTAGATGGCGTTGTTGATGAAGAAGGTGGTGAACTTCTCGCCGCGGTGGGCCGCGTGGAGGATCTCACCGGCGCCGATGCTGGCCAGGTCGCCGTCGCCCTGATAGGTGAAGACCACCTTGTCCGGGTGCACCCGGCGGATGCCGGAGGCGATGGCCGGGGCGCGGCCGTGGGTGGATTCGCACATGTCCACGTTCATGAAGTGGTGGGCGTTGATGCTGCAGCCGATGGGGACGACGCCGATGGTGTTGCCCAGCTCGCCGCGCTCAGCCAGAACCTCCATAATAATGCGGTGGGCGACGCCGTGGGAGCAGCCGGGGCAATAGCTGGTGTCCACCGGGATCATGCCGACAGTCGGTTCAAAGACAGTTTTCATATCACTTAACCTCCTCCAGCAGTTTCTTGGCCCGCTCCACGATCTCCAGAGAGCTGGGAACGATGCCGCCGGTGCGGTGGATCAGCCCGACCGGCCAGCGCCCGGCCACGGCGGCCTTCACATCGGTCAGCATCTGGCCCATGCTCAGCTCCGTGGAAATGACGATTTTGGTCTTCGCGCCGATCTCGTCAAAGGCCGCGTCGGGGAAGGGCCACAGGGAGATGGGGCGGATGAGGCCGGCCTTGATGCCCTGGGCATCCAGAAGCTCGATGGCCTCCGCACACAGGCGGGACATGGTGCCGAAGGCGACGAAAACGATCTCCGCATCGTCCAGGTTCATGGTCTTGTAGCGCACCAGCTCCTTCTCGGCCCGGGCGTATTTTTCAAACAGGTGCTCCACATGGGCCTCCAGCACGTCGGGCTCCAGGCGCAGGGAGAAGACCACGTTGCGCCCGGGGTGCTGGTTCGTGCCGGTGATGGCCCAGGGCTTGGTCTCGTTGATCTTTTCCGGCGGGGTGATGCCGCGGGGCGCGGGCAGCTCGACAGGCTCCATCATCTGGCCCATCATGCCGTCAGCGAAGATCAGCACCGGGTTGCGGTACTTGTCCGCGATGTCGAAGGCCTCATAGATGAGGTCCACGCACTCCTGGATGCCGGCGGGGGCCAGCACAGGGATCTTGGCGTCGCCGTTATAGCCGCCGCGGGTGACCTGGATGTAGTCGGCCTGGCCGGGCTGGATGCCGCCCACGCCGGGACCGCCGCGGCTGACGTTCAGCACCACCACGGGCACCTCCGCCGAGCAGATGAAGCCCAGACCCTCCTGCATCAGGGCAAGGCCGGGGGAGCTGGTGGAGATGAACACGCGCCCGCCGCTGGCGGCGGCGCCGTAGGCCGCGTTGACGGCGGCCAGCTCGCTCTCCGCCTGCAGGAACGCGCCGCCCGCCTTGGGCAGCTCGTGGCTCATGTATTCGGGGATCTCGTTCTGCGGGGTGATGGGATAGCCGAAATAGCACTTGCAGCCGGCGCGGATGGCCGCCTCGGCAAAGGCCTCGTTGCCTTTCATCAGAACCTTGCTCATGCCGTCTCTCCCTCCTCCAGCTCATAGATGCTGATGCAGCAGTCCGGGCACATCAGCGCGCAGCTGCTGCAGCCGATGCAGGCAGCCTGGTCCGTGATGCCGGCGGGGTGGTAGCCCTTGGCGTTCACGGCGGTGTCCAGCGCGAGAATGTGCATGGGGCAGAAGCTGACGCAGATCTCGCAGCCCTTGCACTTGTCCCGGTTGAACGATAGCTTGAAGCGTTTCTTCATGGGTACTCCTCCTATATAAAAAGCGAAAATCAGACGGATTTGTCGAGATACGTGTCCCGCATATACATGCCGATGGGGAAGATGGGGAAGCCGCAGCCGTCCAGTTCCGGCAAAAGGTGCTCGGGGCACAGCGCCGCCAGGGCGGGCACAGCGGTCAGCGCCTCCACAGCCCGGGTGAAGTCCCAGCCCTCCCGCACCGTGTCCGCCGTGGTGAAGCGGACGAGGTGGGCGTTGGAGACAAGGCCCGTGACGGCAAGGCCGGAGGCATCCTCAATGGCGCGCAGATGCGCCGCGGCCTTCTCCGGCGTGTCGGTGCCGGGGCGGTTGCAGTTGACGACGCACAGCAGCCTGTGGTCGCCGGGGCGGAAATATTTGGCGAACTGCCGCAGCAGCATGGCGCCGGACCCGTCGCCCCCGCAGTCCAGGATCACGCGGCAGCCAGGGTCCTCCAGCGGGGCGCGCACCTTGGCGGAGACCGTTTGCAGCTCGCTGCCGTTGCGCCCGTCGGACGGGTCGGAGTAGACCTGCACGCCGGAGGCGCGCAGCGCGTCCTGCCGCTCGCGCGAGCGGAAGTAGGGGTTTTCGATATCCAGGTCGCACAGCGCAAGCCGCTCCGTGCCGCCCTGGGCCGCCAGGGCAAAGGCCAGGGAGACGGAAAACTCCGTCTTCCCGCTGCCGAAATGGCCGGTGACGGCGATCTTGCGCGGGCCAAAGCGCATCTGATCCAGGAAGTCGTTCATGCAAGCCTGTCCTAAAAATTCAAAATCGGTTCCGCTTCAAGCAACGGAACCGGGGATACCCATATGCGCGGCATCCTCTTTCGCGTTTTAATGAACTAATTATATTCGCATCGCTGAAAATGTCAATCAAAAATCGATTTTTTTAAAAAAACTGTTGACGCGGGGGAACACTTGTGCTTTAATGTGTCAAAAGCGATGACGAAGACGGTCGGGTTCACGTTCGTTTTCAGAGAGCCGGCGGGTGCTGCGAGCCGGCAGCGGAGGAACCCATGACCTATCACTTCCGAGCCGAAGGCCCGAACACGCAGTTTCTGCGGTAAGTAGACGCCTTCCGTTGCGCCGCGTTAAGGCAAAGGGCTTGTTGGAGCCTGAAAGGGGCGCCCCGCTGCGGGCGCAAATTGAGTGGTACCGCGGGTTATGTCAGCTCGTCTCAATTCTGAGGCGGGCATTTATTTTTTTCTGTGGAGGAGATCGTTATGGCAGATACAACCACCGGGATGATGCAGGAAGTGGTAGAGCGCATCCGCGAGCTGCGCCAGGACTGCGGCTATTCCCAGGAGCAGATGGCCGAATACACGGGCCTTGCCCTGGAGGACTATCAGCGCTATGAGGAGGGTGCAGCGGACCTGCCCTTCAGCTTTATTCACAAGTGCGCCATGACCTTCGGCGTGGAGATGACGGAGCTCATCGAGGGCGCGGCGCCGCGCCTGACCAGCTATGCCGTCACGCGCCGCGGCCGGGGCCAGATCACCAGCAACGAGCCCGGCACGGAGATCCGCTCCATCGCACCCCAGTTCAAAAACCGCAAGGCCAACCCCTACTGGGTGCGCTATGCCTACTCCGAGGAGGAGCAGGGCAAGCCCATCCACCAGAACACCCACGGCGGCCAGGAGTTCGACATCATCATGGAGGGCCGCCTGAAGGTCAAGATCGGCGACCACACCGAGGTGCTGGGCCCCGGCGACAGCATTTTCTACAACTCCTCCACGCCCCACGGCATGATCGCCGTGGACGGCACGGACTGCGTCTTCTGCGCGGTCATCCTCCCCGACGACGAGGTGGAGACCGTATGGGAGCACGGCCACCTGCATAATGTGGAAAAGCCGAAGTCCACCGTTCTGCCCGTGCCGGAGGACATCCGTCCCGCGCCGGACTATATGAAGGACTTCATCCGCACGGAGACCGACGAGAACGGCACGCCCCGCTACATCAGCTTCACCAACGCGCAGAACTTCAACTTCGCCTTCGACGTGGTGGACGCCATCGCCAAGGCCGAGCCGGAGCGGCTGGCCATGGTGCATCTGGACCGGGAGAAGCGCGAGCGCCGCTTCACCTTTGAGGACATGCGCAAAATGTCCGCCCGCGCGGCCAACTATTTCCGCGCCCTGGGCGTGGAGAAGGGCGACCGGGTGATGCTGGTGCTGCGCCGCAACTGGGAGTTCTGGCCGGTCATCATCGGCCTGCACAAGCTGGGCGCCATCGCGATTCCCGCAACGGACCAGCTTCTGGAGAAGGACTTTGAGTACCGCTTCCAGAGCGCGGACGTCACCGCCATCGTCTGCACCGCCTTCGGCGGCAGCTCCTGCGAGGTGGAAAAGGCCATGGCCCGCTGGCCCAAGCTGCGGCTGAAGGTCATGTGCGGCGGCCACCGCGAGGGCTGGCACGACTTCGACGCGGAATATGACATGTATTCCAGCCGCTACCACCGCACCGAGGAGGCCATCTGCGGCGACGACGCCATGCTCATGCTCTTCTCCTCCGGCACCACCGGCTATCCCAAGGCGGTCGTCCACTCCTGCAAGTATCCCCTCGGCCACTATCTCACCGCCAAGTACTGGCACTGCGTGGACCCGGACGGCCTGCACCTCACCATCTCCGACACCGGCTGGGGCAAGGCGCTGTGGGGCAAGCTCTACGGCCAGTGGATGTGCGGCGCGGCGACCTTTGTCTATGACTTTGACCGCTTCCACGCCGACGACATCATGCCGATGTTCGCCAAGTACAACATCACCACCTTCTGCGCACCGCCGACCATGTACCGCTTCTTCATCAAGGAGGATCTGAGTAAGTACGACCTCAGCTCCATCAAGCACGCCTCCACCGCCGGCGAGGCGCTGAACCCCGAGGTGTTCGAGCGCTTCCGCGAGGCCACTGGCCTCACCATCCACGAGGCCTTCGGCCAGACGGAGACCACCATGACCATCGGTACCTTCGTGGGCATGACGCCGCGGCCCGGCTCCATGGGCAAGCCCAGCCCGCTGTACGACGTGGAGCTTCGCGCCCCGGACGGCACGGCCGCCGGCACCGGCGAGGTGGGCGAGATCGTCATCTTCACCGGCGGCGGCACCCCCTGCGGACTGTTCAAGGGCTACCTCAACAACCCCGAGGCCACCCAGGCGGCCTGGCACGACGGCTATTACCACACCGGCGACCTGGCCTGGCGCGATGAGGACGGTTACTTCTGGTATGTCGGCCGCGCTGACGACGTCATCAAATCCAGCGGCTACCGCATCGGGCCGTTCGAGATCGAAAGCGTCATCATGGAGTTGCCCTACGTGCTGGAGTGCGGCGTGTCCGCCGTGCCGGACGAGATCCGCGGCCAGGTGGTCAAGGCCAGCATCGTGCTGGTCAAGGGCACCGAGGGCACGGAGGAGCTGAAGAAGGAGATCCAGAACTACGTCAAAAAGCGCACCGCGCCGTACAAGTACCCCCGCATCATCGAGTTCCGCGACGATCTGCCCAAGACCATCAGCGGCAAGATCCAGCGCAATAAGCTGTAAGATTTCGACCCAAACCCGCTCCGCCGGGCTTTGGGTCGAGAAAGGGACGCGCTCCGCTTATGCGCCCCGCGAGGGAGGGCACAAAAGCTTCGCGAGAAGTATTTTTTGCGAGGCACATGTCCCCGCAAAAATGATTGGATTATATCGCATTTGCGGATACGAACTCTGCGAGACGGATTTCGAGGGCTGTGTGTCAAAAAAACTTGACAAATCCGGGACATACCGCTATAATCGCAACTAACCAATTTCATATCCCTTAAAGGCAATGAAGGAGAGGGCCCGGTATCACAGCTTTCAGAGAGTCGGCGGCGGGTGAAAGCCGACAGCTTGGGTGCCCCATGGCCTGTCACTCCGGAGCCGGAGCGCAGAAAGCGAAAGTGAGTAGAGCCTCCCGTGAAGCCGCGTCAGAGCCAAGGCGCTTGTTGGAGCGCTAAAGCGGCGTCCGCACACCGGACGCAACCAGGGGTGGTACCGCGGTATAGAATTCTATGTCGTCCCCGGAAGAAATTCCGGGGACGTTTATTTTTCCCCGGCAAGGAGGTAAGCCAATATGGCAAACATGACCGATCTGGAGTACAAGATCCATGAGATCGCAGACCGCATCCGCGAGCTGCGCACCATCCTCGGCATCAGCGAGGAGGAGATGGCCGAAAAGCTGGGCATGCGCGTGGACGATTACCAGGCGTATGAGGCCGGGGAGGAAGAGCTGAACTTCGCCTTCCTCTACACCTGCGCCCGGGTGCTGAACGTGGACGTGACCGAGCTCATCGAGGGCGTCACCCCCCGGCTGAGCAGCTATCTGCTGACCCGCAGCGGCGAGGGCCGCCGCGTGGAGCAGGCCCACGGCATGACCTACTACAACCTGGCCTACAAGTTCCGCAACCGCATCGCCGACCCGCTGTATGTGCAAAGCGTGTTCAGCGAAGCCGCGCAGCTGCGCCCCATCGAGGTCACCACCCACGACGGGCAGGAGTGCGACATCGTCATCAGCGGCTATCTGAAGGTGCAGCTGGGCAGCCATACCGAGATCCTCGGCCCCGGCGATTCGATCTACTTCGACTCCTCCACGCCCCACGGCATGATCGCCACCAACGGCGCCGACTGCGAGTTTTACGCCATCGTCCTGACGCCGGAGGAGCAGATGGAGGCCAAGCCCGCTGTCGTCCCTGCCATCACCACCACGCGGGAGACCGGGCGCAAGCGCATCTACGAAAACTTCATCACCCCGCTGGAGGACGGCAGCGACGTGCTGCGGGGCATCCGCTTCAACAACGCCGACCGCTTCAACTTCGCCTTTGACGTGGTGGACGCGCTGGGCGAGCAGCAGCCGGACAAGCTGGCGCTGCTGCACGTGGACCGGGAAAAGCGCGAAAAGCGCCTGACCTTCGGCGACATGCGCAAGATGAGCGCCCGCGCGGCCAACTATTTCCGCTCCCTGGGCATCAAAAAGGGCGACAAGGTCATGCTGGTGCTGCGCCGCAACTGGCAGTTCTGGCCCATCCTGATCGGACTGGAAAAGCTGGGCGCCATCGCCATCCCCGCTGTGGACCAGCTTCTGGAGAAGGACTATCTCTACCGCTTTGAGACCGCCGGCGTCAGCGCCATCATCTGCACGGCGGACGGGGAGAGCACGAAGCAGAGCGTCTCCGCCATCGAGCAGTACGGCAAGATCACCAACAAGATTGTGGTCAACGGCAAGGTCGAGGGCTGGCACTGCTTTGACGAGGAGTTTGAGATGTACTCCAGCCGCTTCGCCCGCACGGAGGAGGCCATCTGCGGCGACGATCCGATGATGATGATCTTCACCTCCGGCTCCACCGGCTATCCCAAGCTGGCCTGCCACAACTGCAAGTACCCCCTGGGCCACTTCGTTACCGCGCGCTACTGGCACTGCGTGGACCCGGACGGGCTGCACCTCACCATCTCCGACACCGGCTGGGCCAAGGCCATGTGGGGCAAGATCTTCGGCCAGTGGCTGTGCGAGGCGGCGGTGTTCGTCTATGACTTTGACCGCTTCTCCGCCGACGACATCATGCCCATGTTCGCCAAGTACCACATCACCACCTTCTGCGCCCCCCCGCCCAGGTCCCTCTTCTTCATCAAGGAGGATCTGAGTAAGTACGACCTCAGCTCCATCAAGCACGCCTCCACCGCCGGCGAGGCCATGAACCCCGAGGTGTTCAACCGCTTCCGCGAGGCCACGGGCCTTTCCATCATGGAGGGCTTCGGCCAGACAGAGACCACCGTGGTCATCGGCAACTTCGTGGGCATGGTGCCCAAGATCGGCGCCATGGGCAAGCCCAACCCCCAGTACGACGTGGAGCTCATCACCCCGGAGGGCACGCCCGCGCCGGCCGGCGAGGTGGGCGAGGTCTGCATCTTCACCGGGGACGGCACCCCCTGCGGCCTGTTCGCCGGGTATTATGAGAACGAAGCGGAGACCTCCGCGTGCTGGCACGACGGCTATTACCACACCGGCGACCTGGCCTGGCAGGACGAGGACGGCTACTTCTGGTATGTCGGCCGCGCCGACGACGTCATCAAGTCCAGCGGCTACCGCATCGGGCCGTTCGAGATCGAAAGCGTCATCATGGAATTGCCCTACGTGCTGGAGTGCGGCGTGTCCGCCGCCCCGGACGAGGTGCGCGGCCAGGTGGTCAAGGCCAGCATCGTGCTGGTCAAGGGCAAGGAGGGCACGGAGGAGCTGAAAAAGGAGATCCAGAACTACGTCAAGCACCGCACCGCGCCCTACAAATATCCCCGCATCGTGGAATTCCGGGAGGAGCTTCCCAAGACCACCAGCGGCAAGATCATCCGCAGCAAGCTGTAAGCGTAAATCGCATAAACATAAAAAAGCTGCCCCGCCTTCTCGGCGGGGCAGCTTTTTTGGTTTTGTTTCAGGTTTCTTCCATCTTTTTGTACTTTTCGTAGCGCGCGGCGGCGTCCTCTGCGCCGATGGCGAAAAGCGTCTCGGCATTCTGGGGGAAGGTGCGGCGCAGGGAGGCATAGCGGGTCTCACCGTCGAGGAAGTCGGTGTAGCCCATGCTGGGCGCCTTGCTGTCCAGCTGCAGGGGGTGGGGCTTGCGCGGGTCGTAGCGGTACAGCAGCCAATAGCCGCTGTCCACCGCACGCTTCATCTCCTCCTGCACCCGGTGCATCCCGTTTTTGATGCCGTGGGACTGGCAGGGGGTGTAGGCGATGATGACGGAGGGGCCTTCATAGCTCTCGGCCTCTTTCAGCGCCTTCAAAAGCTGATTGGGGTCGGCGCCCATGGCCACCTGGGCCACATAGACGTTGCCGTAGGTCATCAGAATGGCGCCCAGGTCCTTCTTGCGGCTGCGCTTGCCGGAGGAGGTGAACTGGGCCACCGCGCCGATGGGCGTGGCCTTGCTGCTCTGCCCGCCGGTGTTGGAGTAGACCTCCGTGTCCACCACAAAGACGTTCACGTTCTCGCCCTGGGCGATCACGTGGTCCAGGCCGCCGAAGCCGATGTCATAGGCCCAGCCGTCGCCGCCGTACATCCAGAAGGTCTTTTTGGCAAGCTGGTCCTTCCGGGCCAGGATCTCCGAAGCCAGCGGCGAAGCGTCGCCCGCCAGGGCGGCGATCAGCGCGTCGGCAGCCCGGCGGGAGCCGTCAAAGTCGTCGTAGGCGGCGAGGTAGGCGGCGCAGGCGTCATGCACAGCGCCGCTGCGCTCGGCGGCAAGCTGCTCCACCAGCATCTTTACCCGCGCGCGCTGCTGGCGCACGGAGAGGAACATGCCGAGGCACAGCTCCGCGTTGTTCTCAAACAGGCTGTTGGTCCAGGCCGGGCCGAAGCCGCGGGCGCTGGTGGTGTAGGGGATGCCGGGCATGGCCGCGCCCCAGGCCTGGGAGCAGCCGGTGGCGTTGGCCCAGTACACCCGCTCGCCGAAGAGCTGGGTCATCAGCTTGGCATAGGGCGTTTCGCCGCAGCCGGCACAGGCGGCGGAGAACTCCAGAAGCGGCTTGCGGAACTGGCTGCCCTTGACCGTCCAGGGGTCGAATTTGTCGCCCTTGTCGCTGACGGACAGGGCAAAGTCCCAGCGGCGGGAGGCATCCCCGGTCAGCGCGGCGGGGCGCATCTCCAGCGCGCCCACGGGGCAGCACTGCGCGCAGGACCCGCAGCCGGTGCAGTCAAAGTCCGAGATCGCCATGGCAAAGCACAGGCCCTTGGCCGCGCCGTTGGCCGGGATGCTGTCAAAGCCCGCGGGGGCCGCGGCGGCTTCCTCGTCATTCAAAAGCAGCGGGCGGATGACCGCGTGGGGGCAGACCAGCGCGCAGCGGTTGCACTGGATGCACTTCTCCGCGCTCCACGCCGGCACGCGCACGGCGATGCCGCGCTTTTCATAGGCGGTCAGCCCCAGGTCGATCACGCCGTCCTCATAGCCGGCAAAGGCGCTGACGGGCAGGTCATCGCCCTTCTGGCGGTTGATGGGGATGAGCAGCTTTTTCACCACATCGGGCAGCGCGGAATCGTCTGCCGGCGCGTCGTCCGGCAGCGCGGCCCATTCCTCCGGCACCGGGATCTCCCGCACGCCGGCGGCGCCCCGCTCGATGGCGGCGACATTTTTCGCGATGACTTCATCGCCCTTGGCGAAATAGGTCTTCCTCGCCGCCTCTTTCATCTTTTCCAGGGCGATTTCCGGCGATACCATGCCGGTGACGGCGAAGAAGGCCGCCTGCAGCACGGTGTTGGTGTGGCTGCCCAGGCCCAGCTCGCCGGCGATGGCGGTGGCGTCGATGGTGTAAAAGCGGATGTGCTTCCGGGCCAGGGTGCGCTTCAGGCTGTTCGGCAGGTGGGCGCTCAGCGCCGCGGCGTCCCAGCTGCAGTTCAGCAGGAAGGTGCCGCCGGGCTTCAGCTCCTCCGCCATCTCGTACTGGCCCACATAGCTCTGGTTGTGGCAGGCGACAAAGTCCGCGGCCTTGACGTAATAGCTGCTGCGCACGGGCTTTTCCGCGAAGCGCAGGTGGGATTTGGTGACGCCGAAGCTCTTTTTCGCGTCGTACTCAAAGTAGGCCTGGGCGTGCAGGCCAGCCGCCTCGGAGAGGATGTGCACCGTGTTCTTGTTCGCGCCCACGGTGCCGTCACCGCCGAGGCCCCAGAACTTGCAGCAAAACGCCGCGTCGCCCAGGCCCTCATGGGCCGTCACGGGCAGGGAGCGGTGGGTCACGTCGTCCTCGATGCCGATGGTAAAGCTGTTCACCGGGCGCTCGGAGGCCAGATTGTCGAAGACGGCCACAAGCTGGGCGGCGTCGGTGTCCTTGGAGGAAAGGCCGTAGCGCCCGCCGAGGATGCGCAGCGGCCTGCCCGCGGCGGCGCAGGCGGTGCAGACGTCCTGGTAAAGCGGCTCGCCCGCGCTGCCCATCTCCTTGCAGCGGTCCAGCACCGCAATGCGCTGGACCGAATCCGGCAGCGCCTTGAACAGATGCGCCGCGGAGAAGGGCCGGAACAGGTGCACCTGCACATATCCCGCCTTGCGGCCGTGGGCGTTTAGGTAGTCAACGGCCTCCCGCGCCGCGCCGGAGACGCTGCCCATGGCGATGACGACGTCGGTGGCGTCGGGCGCGCCGTAGTAGTTGAACAGGTGGTATTCCCGCCCGGTCAGGGCGCTGACGGCGGAGAAATAGTCCTCCACGATGTCCGGCAGGGCGTCATAGAAGCGGTTGGCCGCCTCCCGCACCTGGAAGTACACATCCCCGTTCTGCACGGTGGAGCGCAGCATGGGGTGCTCCGGGTTCAGCGCGTGGTCGCGGAAGCGCCCCAGCGCCTCCCGGTCCAGCAGGGCAGCCAGCGCGTCCAGATCCGGGGCGTAGGCCGTGCTGATCTCGTGGCTGGTGCGGAAGCCGTCAAAGAAGTGGAGGAAGGGCACGCCGCCGCGCACTGCCGCGAGGTGGGCCACCGCCGCCAGGTCCAGGATCTCCTGCACCGAGCCGGTGGAGAGCATGGCAAAGCCGGTGTTGCGGCAGCTCATCACGTCGCTGTGGTCGCCGAAAATGCTCATGGCGTGGGTGCCCACGGTGCGGGCCGCCACGTGCAGCACGCCGGGCAGGCGCTCGCCGGCGATGCGGTGCAGCACAGGGATCATCAGCATAAGGCCCTGGGAGGACGTGAAGGACGTCGCCAGCGCGCCGGTCTGCAGCGCGCCGTGCACCGCCGCCGCCGCGCCGGCCTCGCTCTGCATCTCCACCAGCCGCACCGGCTGGCCGAACAGGTTCTTCTTCCCCTTCGCCGACCACAGGTCGGTCTTGCCCGCCATGGGGCTGGAGGGGGTGATGGGGTAGATGGCGGCGACTTCCGTAAAGGCGTAGGCCACATAGGCCGCTGCCTCGTTGCCGTCGAGGGTGACGTAGACGGGTT
>SVKR01000010.1 GCA_015068365.1 Oscillospiraceae bacterium | reverse complement strand
CATTGATTCAACCCGATGGGGCCTGTCTCGCTGCGGCTCGGTCACGCCTCGGCTCTGATGTGCCCCCGGCACATCATTCACTCCCGAGGCGCCGCTTCGCTACCCCTCGGACTCCCCTGCTGCTCAGTGATTGATACACTGAAGTATAGTTTTTTGACAGTCTCCTTTTTCGTTCTATGGACAGCCTCAGTAGCGCCCGATGTCGCAGGCGATCTGGAAGGCAGCGCCGGTGGCGTTGGTGATGTTCTTCGGGCTGATGCAGTCGCCGAGCTGGTAGAACTCCGGCGCGCAATAGCGCAGCGCCAGGGCCGCGTCGCTCTCCGGGCGCTGGCCCACGGCGTAAATGACCGTGTCCGCCGGGAAGAACTTCTCGCCGCTCTCCTGCTGGCAGAGCACGCCGTCTGCGCGAATGAGCATGGCGCGGGTGTTCAGATCCACCTTCACCTGCCGCTTTTTCAGCTCGGTGCGCAGGGCGATGGCGTGGAGGAAGTTGCCGCCGTCGTTGATCTCCGGGGCCATCTCCACCACCTGAACGTGCTTGCCCAGGATGGCCAGGTAAATGCCAAGCTCCAGTCCCACCAGGCCCGCGCCCAGGATGCAGACGCTCTGCCCCACCTCGTCCGTGTGGGTGTAGGCGTACTCCGCGCCCAGGACGTTGGCCCCGTCGATGCCGGGGATGGGCGGCTTGACCGGCCGGGCGCCGGTGGCGGCGATGATGACGTCCGCGCCGACGGCCTCGGCGTATTCCGGCGTGACGGCGGTGTTCAGCCGCAGGTCAATGTCCGCGCGCTGCACCGCGGCGGCCTGCCGCTTTAAGTACAGATCCAGCCGCTGCTTGAAGGGCACGTCCTTTTCGCAGCGGATGGTGCCGCCCAGCGTGCCGGTTTTTTCGCAGAGGATGACCTCGTGGCCGCGCTCGGCGCAGGTCAGCGCCGCCTGCATGCCACCGATGCCGCCGCCCACCACCAGCACCTTTTTCTTCACGCGCGGCGCGGGGAGGGCATTGCGCATCTCCAGCTCGCGCCCGGTCTCCGGGTTGATGGCGCAGTACGGCTCGCCGCAGGTCATCTCCGTGGAGAAGCAGCTCATGCAGCGCAGGCAGGGCCGGATCTCCTCCTCGCGGCCGGTGCGGATCTTCACCGGCAGGTCGGGGTCGGCGAGCAGGGCGCGGGCCATCTCCACCACGTCAGCCTGGCCGGAGGCCAGGATCTCCTCGATCATGGCCGCCTCGCCGATGGCGCCCACGGTGGCCACCGGGGTCTTGACATGCTTCTTGATCTCGGCGGCGAAGCGGACGTTCGGCCCCTCGCCCAGGAACATGCTGGGGTGGGTCACGCCGAAGACCTCGTCCACCTCATGGTTGCCGGCGGAGACATGGATGAGGTCGCAGACCTCCTCGAGCTGTTTGGCGAAGGCGATGCCGTTTTCGATGCCGAAGCCGCCGTCATAGCACTCGCTGCCGCTGATGCGCACCTCAATGGGGAAGTTTTTGCCGCAGACGCGCTTGATGGCCTTGCAGATCTCCACGGTGAAGCGGGCGCGGTTTTCGATGGGCGCGCCGCCCCACTTGTCCTTCCGGGTGTTGAGGATGGGGGAGACGAACTGGTGCAGCAGCCAGCCGTGGCCGGCGTGGATCAGCACCATGCCGAAGCCGGCGCGCTTGGCGGTCAGCGCCGCCTGGGCGTATTTTTCAATGGTGCGCTCGATGATCTCCTCCGGCATCTCCGGCACCAGACGGTCGCCCACCATGCGCTCCACCGGGCCGTAGGCCGGGCCGAAGCCCTTGGCGCCCAGGAAGGCCGGGGTGCGGTTGGCGAACATGCCGGCGTGCTGCAGCTCCGCCGTGGCCACCGCGCCGTGGATGCTGACGGCGTGGGCGATGCGGCAGATGGAGGCATAGGAGCGGTGGTCGTCAATGGCGATGTGGTTGGCCCCGCCCCGGCCCAGCTCGCCGTCCACGATCAGCTCGCAGCTGGCGACGGACGCCGCGCCGCCGAGGGCCTTGCGCCCGTAATAGGCCGCCGCGCCCTCGGGCAGCGTGTTGTCCCCTGGCACGTTCTGATAGCCGGTGGGCGAGGCGAAAATGCGGTTGCGAAACAGGACGTTTCCCAGCCGAATCGGTTCAAAAATGTGGGGATATTTCTGTTCGATCATAGCGCGCTTCCTTTCTTTATTCCGCTGACTTGTGAATCGGATGCTCCTCGGCGTAACGGCGGCCGTAACGGAGCAGCTCATCCATGAAAATCGAATTGTTCCACTCGCGGAAGCAGATGCCGTTGGGGATGCCAGGATAGTAGCGGCCGCGGGGGCAATAGGTGTCGATGGCGCGGCGCACCTCGGCGCGGATGGCCTCCTCCGTGATGTTGGCGATGTCGATGGCAGGCCCGTCAATGCCGCCGGAGATGGCCAGCTTGCCCTGCGTGATCTCCTGGATGGCGACGATGTCGTTCTGCGCGATGGCGCCCTGCCAGATGTCGATGCCCAGATCCACCATGTCCGTCACGATGGGCTGGCAGATGCAGTCGGCATGGTGCATGTAGAGCATGCCGCTGGCATGGATGGCGTCGGAGATCTCCTGCTGCAGGGGCTTGATGATCTCCCGCCACACGTCCGGCGGCAGGAAGACGTTTTTCTTGTTGCCCCAGTCGTCATGGTAGAAGATGATGTCCGGGTGCACCTCCCGCGCCATCTGCCGGATGTAGGCGATCTTCCAGTCCTTGATGACCGTGAGCAGGGCCTTCATCTCCTCCGGGTACATCAGATAGTTGCACAGCGCGTCCTCCATGCCCATCAGGAAATGGGACATTTCAAACAGCCCGCCGCCGAACATGATGCAGACCATCTTCTCGGCGCGGTCCACCGTCGCCTCCACCTGTTTGGCGCGGCTCCAGTCCAGTCCGTCCAGGGACGGGACGCGCAGATCCTCCTCCCAGCGGGTGATGTCCTTGATGACCTTGTTCTCCTCCGTGATATAGGGGTGCTGGCCGGGGGAGTCCGGCTTGCACAGGTACTCCACGCCCCACATGTTCTTGTGGGGCTTTCCGTCCTTGGGGACGGAGTTGCCGAGCAGGATCGGGTCCGGCAGGAGCTTCACGGCGGCCATGATGTCGCCGTAATATTCCGGCTGCTCCCGGTTGAAAATGGCCATGGCGTTTTCTCTGGGTGTCATACAAAGCGCTCCTTTGTATCTGGTCTTCGCATTGATATTGATATTCTATCACGTTATTAAAGATGTTACAACAAAAAAGTCACTGCGAAGCCGTAGCTTCGCAGTGACAGGGTCAGATTCAGTTTCGGCCCGCTCATCCAAGCGCCACATCCAGCGCCATCATCAGACTGAAGCCCACGGCGAAGGACACCACGCCGATGTTGGAGTGCTCGCCCGCGGACATCTCCGGGATCAGCTCCTCCACGACCACGTACAGCATGGCCCCGGCCGCGAAGGACAGCAGATAGGGCATCGCCGGCACGACCAGCCCCGCGAGCAGCACCGTCAGCGCGCCGAAGACCGGCTCCACCGCTCCGGACAGGATGCCCAGCCAGAAGGCCCGACCCCGGCGCGCCCTCTCCTCGGCATACAGGGGCATGGAGATGATGGCGCCCTCCGGGAAATTCTGGATGGCGATGCCCAGCGCCAGCGCCATGGCCGCGCCCGCCGTGATGCTGTCCGTGCCGGAGCGCAGCCCGGCAAAGACCACGCCCACCGCCATGCCCTCCGGGATGTTGTGCAGCGTCACGGCCAGGACCAGCATCATCGTCCGGTTCAGGCGGCTTTTCGGCCCCTCCGCCTGCTCCGCGCGGTCGGCGCTCCGGTGCAGGTGGGGGATCACATGATCCAGCAAAAGCAGGAAGAGGATGCCCAGCCAGAAGCCGATGAACGCCGGGAGAAAGGCCAGCCGGCCCATCGGCTCCGACTGGGCGATGGCGGGGACGATGAGGCTCCAGATGGACGCGGCCACCATCACGCCGGCGGCAAAGCCGTTCAGCGCCCGCTGCACCCCGGTTTGCAGGTTCTTCTTCAAAAAGAACACGCAGGCGGCGCCTGCCGCCGTCCCGAAAAAGGGGATCAGCAATCCCATGACGGCGGTGCTCATCTGCGGGCGAACAGTCCCTTCTTTTCAAATGGTGCCGATTCCACACCGAGGCAGCTGTAGCCCGTGGCGTCGATGGCAGCTTTCAGCGCGGCGGCGTCCACGGGCACTTCCGTCAGAAAGGACGCCTCCCCCTTGCTGTGCGACGCCGCCGCCTTTTTCGCGTCCGGCACCGCGCGGCGGATCGCGTCGCAGATGTGCGCTTCGCACATGGCGCAGGCCATGCCCTCGATTTTCAGTGTTGTCTTTATCATTTTGCGTTCCTCACTTTCCGATTTCACGGCCTTCAGGGTTTAGTTACCCTAGGCTTACTCACAATCATAAAGCAAGGCGCCGGAAAATGCAAGCGCAATCTTGCCCGCGCCCGGCCGAGGCGCAAAGCGTCCGGTTTGCCGCAAAATCTTCCAAAGCGTCCTTTGCATAAATTGGGCAGCCTTCCAAAGACTAAAGGCAATCCAATTTGACAGACAAAGGAGTTTTACCGATATGAAAGCAACCGGAATCGTGCGCCGCATCGACGACCTGGGCCGCGTGGTCATTCCCAAGGAAATCCGCCGCGTGCTGCGCCTGCGCGAGGGCGACCCGCTGGAAATTTTTACAGAAAAAGACGGCGAGGTCATCTTTAAAAAATACTCTCCCATGGGCGAGCTGGCGGAGTTTTCCGCCCAGATCTGCGAGAGTCTGCACAAGACCGCGGGTGCCATGGCCGTCATCTGCGACCGGGACGCGGTGATCGCCGTCAGCGGCGGCAGCCGCCGCGATCTGCTGGAGAAGCACATCAGCAGCGCGCTGGAGCAGGTGATGGAAAACCGCCGCTTCTACCGCGCCGAGGGCAAGGCGGCCCTGCCCATCCTGGAGGGGGCGGAGGAGCCCTGCATCTCCGTCGCCGCGCCCATCGTAAGCGCGGGGGACGTGCTGGGCTGCGTCATCTTTGCCGCGGAGAAGGGCGCGCCGACCCACGGCGAGACCGAACAGAAGCTGGTGCAGACCGTCGCCGGGTTCCTGGGAAAACAGATGGAAGCGTAAATCAAATCGGGGGGCCGCATTGCCGGCCCTCCGATTCTCATTTCCCGCTTGTAAAAGCCGCGGGATATGGTATGATGGGGGTGCAAAAAACCGCTGCCTGCAGCAAAAGGAGCATGGCCTATGTACCGAATCGGGATCGACCTCGGCGGCACCAACATCGCCGTCGGCATCGTGGACGACGAATATCGCATCCTGGGCGCGGCCCAGGCCCCCACGCCCGTGCGCGACGGCGCCGGCGCCGTGATGGGGCAGATCGCCCGCTGCGCCGCGGAAGCCTGCGCCGCCGCCGGCATCGCCCTGTCGGACTGCGCCGGCGCCGGGATCGGCGCCCCCGGCACCTGCGACACCGCCCGCGGCGTAGTCCGCAACGCGCACAACCTGGGCTGGGACGGCGTCAACGTCACGCAGCCGCTGCACGCGGCGCTGGGCTGCCCGGTCTTTCTCGGCAATGACGCCGACTGCGCCGCGCTGGGCGAGGTCGTGGCCGGGGCGGCCAAGGGCTGCGACAGCGCCCTGCTCATCACCCTGGGCACCGGCATCGGCGGCGGCTATGTGTCGGGCGGAACGATCCAGTCCGGCGACGGCGGGCTGGGCGGTGAGTTCGGCCACGTGTGCATCGCCATGGACGGCGAGGCGTGCACCTGCGGGGAGCGGGGCTGCTGGGAGGCTTACGCCAGCGCCACCGCCCTCATCCGCCAGGCGAAGGCCGCAGCGGCGGCCCATCCGGAAAGCGCGCTTGCCCGCGCCGAAACGCTGAGCGGGCGCAGCATCTATGCCGCCGCCGCGGCCGGGGACGCCGTTGCCATGGCAGTCACGGAACGGTACGCGCAGTACATCGGCGTGGGGCTGGTCGGCTTCCTCAACGCCCTTTATCCCCAGGTGCTGCTGCTGGGCGGCGGCGTGGCCGGCGCGGGAGACGCGCTGCTGGACCCGGTGCGCCGCTATGTGGCGCAGCACGCCTTCGTGCGCAACATCGCGCCCCTGCCGCCCATCCGGGCGGCCGCGCTGGGCGGCGACGCGGGCATCATCGGCGCCGCCGCGCTGGTATGACGGCCTCCCGGGCGGCGCAGGCGGAATTATCCGCTTTCCGGCGCTCGACAGATATTGACAAATCCGGTATTTCCGTATAACATGATTGCGTAAATATTGCCGATATAGGTTCGGATAGATGGCCCGAATGTCTCTACCGTGACGCCGTGAAAGTCACGACTATTGGCCCGATACAGCCGCTTTTCTGGCGGCTGGTCGTCTATTGCGCAACCTGGGGCAGACTGTTCGGTCTGCTCTTTATGTTTTTGCGGCAGGCAAGGGAGCTGGTCAGATTGCAGTTAATGGAAGAGAAGATCCGCACGGAAGGCAAGATCCTCCCCGGCGGCATCCTGAAGGTGGGCAGCTTTCTCAACCAGCAGATCGACACGGGCTTTCTGCGCGCCATGGGCCGGGAGATCGCCCGGCTGTACGGCGGCAGCGGCATCACCAAGGTCCTCACGATCGAGGCCTCCGGCATCGCCATCGCCGCCGCCGCGGCCATGGAGCTGGGCGTGCCGATGCTCTTCGCCAAGAAGCACAAGACCAGCAACGTGGACGGCACGGTCTACTCCACCGTCGTCCACTCCTTCACCCACGGCACGGATTACACCGTGGTGGTCAGCCGGGACTATCTGCTGCCCGGCGACACGGTGCTGCTGGTGGATGATTTTCTCGCCAACGGCGCTGCCCTGCGCGGACTCGTGGAGCTGTCCCGCCAGGCAGGGGCGACCGTGGCCGGGGCGGCCATCGCCATCGAAAAGGCCTTCCAGGGCGGCGGGGACGCGCTGCGCGCCGCCGGAATCCGGGTGGAATCCCTGGCGGTCATCGAATCCATGGACGGCGGCACGGTCACCTTCCGCCGCTGAACCGGTCAATCCGTCGAATACCATTTCAGATACAACAAAAGAGACAGGGAGGACGTTTCAATGAAAAAGGTTCTTGCAATCATCCTGGCACTGGTCATGACCATCGCACTGTTCGCGGGCTGCGGCGAAAAAGCCGCGGAAGTCACCATTCCGGCGCCCGTCGCCGCGGAGGGCGACCCGGAGTTTGAGAACGACTCCACCGCCGCCGATGCCGCCGCCGCCAAGACCGAGCTGGCCGACGTGCTCGCCAAGGTGAAGGTCGGCTTCATCTTCCTGCACGACGAGAACTCCACCTATGACAAAAACTTCATCGACGCCGCCAAGGAGGCCTGCGAGGGTCTGGGCGTGCAGTATGTCCTGCGCGCCAACATCCCCGAGGGCCAGGAGTGCTACAACGCCGCCGCCGAGCTGGTGGATGACGGCTGCAACATCATCTTCGGCGACTCCTTCGGCCATGAGGACTTCCTCATCCAGGCCGCGCGCAAGTTCCCCAACGTCCAGTTCTGCCACGCCACCGGCACCAAGGCTCACACCGAAAAGCTGGCCAACTTCCACAACGCCTTTGCCGACATCTACATGGGCCGCTATCTGGCCGGCGTCGCCGCCGGGCTGAAGCTGAACCAGCTCATTGAAGAGGGCAAGTTCTCCGCGGATGAGGCCAAGATCGGCTATGTCGGCGCCTACCCCTATGCCGAGGTCAAGAGCGGCTATACCTCCTTCTTCCTCGGCGCCCGCTCCATCTGCCCCACCGCCACCATGGAAGTGACCTTCACCAACTCCTGGTATGACGAGGCGCTGGAGAAGGAAGCCGCCAACACCCTCATCCAGCGCGGCTGCAAGCTCATCAGCCAGCACGCCGACTCCATGGGCGCCCCCACCGCCTGCGAGAACGCTGGCATCCCCAACGTGTCCTACAACGGCTCCACCGTGGCCGCCTGCCCCAACACCTTCATCGTCTCCAGCCGCATCAACTGGGTGGCCTTTTTCCAGACCATGATCGTCAACACCGCCGCCGGCAAGCGCCTGGCCGCCGACTGGACCGGCACGCTGCAAAACGGCGCCGTTGAGCTCACCGAGGTCAACGAGCAGGCCGCCGCCCCCGGCACCCAGGCCAAGATCGACGAGGTCAAGGCCGCGCTGATCGCCGGCACCGTCAAGGTCTTTGACACCGACACCTTCACCGTGAACGGCGAGAAGCTCACCAGCTTCGCCGCCG
This sequence comes from Oscillospiraceae bacterium, assembly GCA_015068365.1. Classification (GTDB taxonomy): domain Bacteria; phylum Bacillota; class Clostridia; order Oscillospirales; family Oscillospiraceae; genus SVKR01. The sequence goes on along the minus strand of SVKR01000010.1, from coordinate 9,300 downwards.
ACATCCACGACTTCGGCGATTTCGTCGGCGAGACCGAAGTCGTCAAAAACGGCGAGTTTGAAGAGAGCGTTTACCGCTCCGCCCCCGCCTTCTCCCTCGACATCGACGGCATCACCATCATCGACGGCTGAGTTTCCCTTTGCCAGTCTGCCGCGGGCGCCCCGATCAAATTCGGGGCGCCCGTTTTTTTCTGCGCTTTGCTCTTGTTTCGTGTCAGAAAATGGAGTAAAATAACTATGTATTTGCTTGCAAAGGAGTGAGGAGCGCTTGGAGGAGAAGAAAGCCGCGGTCAAGCTGCGCGACATCACCAAGACCTTCGGTTCCATCAAGGCCAACGACAAGGTCTGGCTGGACATCTATCGCGGCGAAATTCTGGCGCTGCTGGGCGAAAACGGCAGCGGCAAGACCACGCTGATGAACATGCTCTCCGGCATCTACTTCCCGGACGAGGGGCAGATTTTCGTGGACGACAAGGAGGTCGTCATCCGCTCCCCGAAGGACGCCTTTGACCTGGGCATCGGCATGATCCATCAGCACTTCAAGCTGGTGGACGTGCTCACCGCGGCGGAGAACATCGTCCTGGGGCTGAAAGAGCCGGGCCGCCTGGACCTCAAGGCCGCGGCAAAGCGCATCCGCGCCATCTGTGACGCCTACGGCTTCGACGTCGACCCCAACCAGAAGATCTACGACATGTCCGTATCCCAGAAGCAGACGGTGGAGATCGTCAAGGTGCTCTACCGCGGCGCGGACATCCTCATTCTGGACGAGCCCACCGCCGTGCTGACCCCCCAGGAGACGGACAAGCTCTTCGCCGTGCTGCGCAACATGCGCAACGACGGCAAGGCCATCGTCATCATCACCCACAAGATGACCGAGGTGGAGGATCTGAGCGACCGGGTGGCGATTTTGCGCCACGGCCACTTTGTGGGCGACATGCTGACGAAGGACACCAACGCCCAGGAGATGACCAACATGATGGTGGGCCATCCCGTGGTGCTGAACATCGAGCGGCCCGACCCGGTGAACCCCTCCCCGCGCATCGAGGTCAAGGGCCTGACCGTGCGCAGCATCGACGGCGTTGTGAAGCTGGAGGACGTCTCCTTCACCGCCCGCAGCGGCGAGATTCTGGGCATTGCCGGCATCTCCGGCTGCGGCCAGAAGGAGCTGCTGGAGGCCATCGCCGGATTGCAGGTGGTGGAGCGGGGCTCCATCTCTTATGTGAATGACGACGGCAGCCGCGAGGACCTGCTGGGCAAGGACCCGCTTGAGATTGCGGCGCTGGGCGTCTCCCTCTCCTTCGTGCCGGAGGACCGCCTTGGCATGGGCCTGGTGGGCAGCATGGATCTGACGGACAACATGATGCTGCGCTCCTACCGCCGGGGCAAGGGCCCGTTTCTGGACCGCAAGTTCCCCCAGCGCCGGGCCGAATGGGTGGTGGAGGAGCTGTCGGTGAACACCCCCGGCGTGTCCATCCCCGTCCGGCGCCTGTCCGGCGGCAACGTGCAGAAGGTGCTGGTCGGGCGCGAGATCGCTTCGGCCCCTACGGTGCTTCTGACGGCCTACGCCGTCCGCGGACTGGACATCGGGGCCAGCTATACCATCTATGACATGATCAACCTGCAGAAGGAAAAGGGCGTCGCCGTCATCTATGTGGGCGAGGGCCTGGACGTTCTGCTGGAGCTGTCCGACCGCATTCTGGTCCTCTGCGGCGGCCGGGTCAGCGGCATTGTGGAGGGCCGCAAGACCAACAAGCGTGAGGTGGGTATGATGATGACCCGCCTGGGAGGAGGGACTGGCGAATGAACGGAAGCTCCCGTTTCCACATCTCCAAGCGCGCCACGATCCCCTGGTATTTCGCCTGGGCCATCCGCCTGGGCGCGGTGGTGCTCGCCATGATCGTCTGCGCCCTGGTCACCACGCTGCTCACCGGGCAGAACCCCCTGGGCGTCTACGCCACGATCATCGAGGGCTCCTTCGGCACGGTGCGCAAGTTCTGGGTGCTGCTGCAGGAGATGGCGATTCTGCTCTGCGTCTCCCTGGCGGTGACCCCCGCGTTCAAGATGCGCTTCTGGAACATCGGCGGCGAGGGGCAGGTGCTCATCGGCGGCCTGGCCACCGCGGCCTGCATGTTCTATTTCGGCGGCAAGATGCCCAATGCGCTGCTTCTGCTCGTCATGGTCATCGCCAGCATCGTCGCCGGCGCCCTCTGGGCGCTGATCCCCGCGATCTTCAAGGCCCGCTGGAACACCAACGAGACGCTGTTCACCCTGATGATGAACTATGTCGCCATCCAGCTCGTCTCCTTCTTCTGCAACATCTGGGACCGGAAGGGCAGCGGCGTTGTGGGCATCATCAACCCCAACACCCGGGCCGGCTGGTTCCCGGAGATCGGCGGGCAGGAATACCTGCTGAACATCCTTATCGTTGCGGTGCTGACCGTCGCGGTGTATGTCTATCTGCGCTGGAGCAAGCAGGGCTATGAGCTCTCCGTCGTCGGCGAGAGCGAGCGCACCGCCCGCTATGTGGGCATCAAGGTGGAAAAGGTCATTTTGCGCACGCTGCTCATCTCCGGCGCGCTGTGCGGCGTCGCCGGGCTGCTTCTGGTGGGCGGCACGGACCACACCATCTCCACCACCACCGCCGGCGGCCGGGGCTTCACCGCGGTCATGGTCTCGTGGCTGGCCAAGTTCAACCCCATCTTCATGGTGCTCACCAGCTTCCTCCTGGCCTTCCTCAGCCGGGGCAGCAGCCAGATCGCCCAGAACTTCGGGCTGAACCACGCCTTCGGCGACATCCTCACCGGCATCATTCTGTTTTTCATCATCGGCAGCGAGTTTTTCATCAATTACCGGATCGGCTCGGCCACCGGCAAGGAGAAGGAGGATGGGACCCATGCTTGAAACACTGGCCTTCTATTTCTCCCGCGCCGTGCAGCAGGGCATCCCCCTGCTCTTCGGCAGCACCGGCGAGACGCTGACCGAAAAATCCGGCAACCTGAACCTCGGCATCCCCGGCGTCATGTACGTCGGCGGCATCTGCGGCGTCATCGGCGCATTCTTCTATGAGCAGTCCTGCGGCGGGGACGCCGCGGCCATGAACGCCTTTCTCGCCATCTGCATCCCCCTGCTCTGCTGCCTGGCGGGCTCGCTCATCATGGGCCTCATCTACTGCTTCCTGACCGTGACGCTGCGGGCCAACCAGAACGTCACCGGTCTGGCGCTGACCACCTTCGGCGTGGGCTTCGGCAACTTCTTCGGCGGCTATCTCATCAAGACCACCGGCTCCTCCGTCGCCTCGCTGTCCCTCTCCGCCACCAGCAGCTTTTTCCGCCAGTCCCTGCCCTTCGCCTCCTCCCTGGGGGCCTTCGGCACGGCCTTCCTCTCCTACAGCTTCCTGGCCTACCTGGCCATCCTCATCTCGCTGTATGCCGGGTGGATGCTGCGCCGCAGCCGCACGGGACTGAACCTGCGCGCCGTGGGCGAAAACCCCGCCACGGCGGACGCGGCGGGCATCAGCATCACCCGTTACAAGTATGTCGCCACCTGCGTCGGCAGTATGATCGCCGGCCTCGGCGGGCTATACTATGTCATGGACTACGCCAGCGGCATCTGGAGCAATGACGCCTTCGGCGACCGCGGCTGGCTGGCCATCGCCCTGGTCATCTTCACCATCTGGCGGCCGGACACCGGCGTGCTGGCCTCCATCCTCTACGGCGGACTTTACATCGTCTCCATCAACAACATTCTGCCCACCGGCGGCGTGGGCGCGGTGAAGGAGCTGTACAAGATGCTCCCCTACCTCATCACCATCATCGTCCTGGTGCTCTCCTCCGTGCGCAACAAGCGCGAGAACCAGCCGCCGGAGAGCCTGGGCATCGCGTATTTCCGGGAGGACCGATAAATGAAACGAAGCATCTATTCCCTGTTCCTGGTTCTGCTGCTGGTCATCATCGTCTGCGCAGCCGGCTACTTCATCCTGCGGGGCACGCCCTCGGACGGCGGCGACAGCCGCACTCCCGGCGCAGTGGTGACCCCCGCCCCGCCCAGGGATACCCCGGCGCCCGACGCGCCCCAGCCCACGGCGGAGGCGCCCATCGAGACCCGCGCCCCGCTCGAGACGCCGGAGGTGACCGCGCCGCCGGAGCCCACCGCGCCCCCAACGCCGGCGCCCACGCCCACCCCCGCCCCGGCGGACGCTGAGGGCAGCTTCCGCTCCGACACCGGAATGGCACTGAATCTGAAGGTGGACTGGAAGACCTACAAGGCCGCCGACGGCACGCGCAAGCTGCAGGCGGATGTCAGCATTCTGTCTTACAGCATCTTCACCTCCGCCCAGTACCGCAGCATCACGCTGAAGCTGGGCGACAAGAGCTGGAGCGCCGACTGCGCCGGCATCAGCTATGACGGCAAGGACCAGATCGCCACCCCGGCGGCCAGCTTCACCGTGGACGCCCCCGCCCCCGGCACCACCGCCACCGTCTCCTGGTACTACGGCGGCAGCTACAGCGGCAAGGACCTGGACACCATCACCGCCTCCGGCACGGTGGGGTGAAAGACCAAAAAACCCGGCTCCGTTTGGAGCCGGGTTTTTCAGGCTGTAGACAAATCTCAAAGTCTGTCATTGCGAGCCAGTCCGCGGACTGGCGTGGCAATCCGTTCCCTTTGAAAAACACTGCATATCCAAGGATTTGGAGATGCGGATTCCCACACCAGTGACATCGGTCACTGGTTCGGAATGACGAATACCGGGCTTTGTCTGCAACCTCAAAAATCCCGGCTCCGCAGAACACGGAGCCGGGATTTTGATTCACTTTCGCGGTTTGATCAATACATGCCGCCGCCCATGCCGGGGTTGGCAGCCGCTGCGGGCTCTTCCTTCTCGGGCAGATCCGCCACCAGGGACTCGGTAGTCAGGACGATGCCGGCGATGGAGGAGGCGTTCTCCAGGGCGCTGCGGCAGACCTTGGTCGGGTCCACGATGCCGGCCTTGAGCATGTCGCCGAACTTGTCGTTCGCGGCGTCATAGCCGAAGTTGACGGACTTGTTGGCCACGACCTTGTCGTAGATCACGGCGCCCTCCAGACCGGCGTTGGCCGCGATCTGGCGGATGGGAGCCTGCAGGGCCTTGGCCACGATCTCGGCGCCGGTCTTCTCGTCGCCGGAGAGCTTGGCAGCGGCGTCCTCGGCGGCCTTGCCGGCCATGACATAGGCGGTGCCGCCGCCGGCCACGATGCCCTCTTCCACGGCAGCGCGGGTGGCGTTCAGCGCGTCTTCGATGCGCAGCTTCTTCTCCTTCATCTCCACCTCGGTGGCAGCGCCGACCTTGATGACGGCAACGCCGCCGCTCAGCTTGGCCAGGCGCTCGTTGAGCTTCTCGCGGTCATACTCGCTCTTGGTCTCCTCGGCCTGGTGGCGGATGGCGTTGCAGCGGTCCGCGATGGCGGCCTTGTCGCCCACGCCGTCCACGATGGTGGTGTTGTCCTTGGTGACCTTGACCTGGTGCGCACGGCCGCAGGTGGCGATGCTGGCGTCAGCCAGCTCCATGCCGAAGTCGGCGGAGATGACCTGGCCGCCGGTCAGGATGGCGATGTCCTGCAGCATTTCCTTGCGGCGGTCGCCAAAGCCGGGGGCCTTGACGCACACGCAGGTGAACACGCCGCGCAGCTTGTTCAGCACGATGGTGGCCAGGGCGTCGCCCTCCACGTCCTCGGCGATGATGAGCAGCTTGGCGCCCTGCTTCACGACAGTCTCCAGCAGGGGCATGATGTCCTGGATGTTGGTGATCTTGCGGTCGGTGATGAGGACGTAGGGATCCTCCAGCACGGCCTCCATCTTGTCGGTGTCGGTGACCATGTAGGGGCTGAGATAGCCGCGGTCAAACTCCATGCCTTCCACGACCTCGGTGTAGGTCTCGGCGGTCTTGGCCTCCTCGATGGTGATGACGCCGGCCTGGCCGACCTTCTCCATAGCCTCGGCGATCAGCTTGCCGATGACCTCGTCACCGGAAGAGACGGTGCCGACGCGGGCGATGTCCTTGGTGCCGGAAACCGGCTGGCTGTTGGTGCGGATGGCGGCAACAGCGGCGTCGGTGGCCTTCTGGATGCCGCGGCGCATGCCCATGGGGTTGGCGCCGGCAGCCAGGTTCTTGATGCCCTCGGTGATCATGGCCTGGGCCAGCACCGTGGCGGTGGTGGTGCCGTCGCCGGCGACATCGTTGGTCTTGGTGGAAACCTCGCGGATGCGCTGCGCGCCCATGTTCTCAAAGGCGTCCTCCAGCTCGATCTCCTTGGCGATGGTCACGCCGTCATTGGTGATGAGGGGCGCGCCGTACTTCTTGCTCAGCACCACGTTGCGGCCCTTGGGGCCCAGGGTGATCTTCACAGTGTTGGCCAGCTGGTCCACACCGCTCTGCAGGCTCTTGCGGGCCTCTTCTCCGAAAATGATCTGCTTTGCCATAATATTTCAAACTTCCTTTCTAAACGTGTTCGGGCCGCTCAGCAGACGACCGCCAGAATGTCGCTCTGGCGCACGATGGTGTACTCCTCGCCGTCCAGCTTGACGGTGGTGCCGGTGTACTTGCCCATGATGACCTTATCGCCGGCCTTGACTTCCATCTTGACCTCGTTGCCGTCCACCATACCGCCGGGGCCGACCACGAGGACCTCATACACCTCGGGCTTCTCCTGGGCCGCAGCGGTCAGGATGATGCCGCCCTTGGTCTTTTCCTCGGCCTTGATCTGCTTGACAACAACTCTGTCTGCCAAAGGTTTGAGCTTCATAATTACTGCCTCCATATCCTTTTTATTTTTATTTTCTTTTTTACATTTTTCGTGGGTTAGCACTCATATCTCAAGAGTGCTAACCCACGTATTATAATAGCGGATGCTCTTTCGTTTCGCAAGACTACAAACTGCATAAATATGACATTGTAATTTTGGCTATTATGCACATTCACGCCTGCACTGCCGCCGGGGCGGCGGCAAAAAACGCCATTCCCCGCGGCACCAGGAAGTTCACGCCGCCGGGGAGGAGCCGGATGGAGATCTTCCGTCCGCGGATGGCCTCGCCGTCCACGTTGACGGCAAGCTCCGTCTCGCTTTCGATGTCGATGCGCTCGCCCCGGACATGGGTGATGTATTTGGGCATGCTGGCATACTGCCCCTTGGCATAGCCGCCCACCAGCCGGACAAAGCCGGCGCGGGACACGCCCTTGACGATGAGGAAATCCAGCACGCCGTCGTCCGGCCGGGCCTCCGGCACCGGGTGGAAGCCGCCGCCGTAGTAGCTGCCGTTGCAGGCGCAGATGAGGCTCATGTCGCCGGAGTAGAGCTTTCCGTTGCACGTGACGCGCAGCGGCTGCTTCACGCCCTTGAGGAAGTTCACCCCCGCGCTGACCACATAGGCCCCGCCGCCCTTGATCAGGGGCAGGCGGCTGAAGCGGTGCACGTCGATGCCGATGCGCGCGTCGATGCCAACGGAGCAGATGTTCACGGCGCGGCGGCCGTTGCAGTCGATCACGTCCAGCTTGCGCACCTCGCCGTCCAGCAGGGCGTTAAGGTCGCGGAAGCGCTCCCGCTCCGCGCCGAAGCAGCGGACGAAGTCGTTGCCGGTGCCGCAGGGGAAGTGGGTGACGGCCACGTTCTCCCGCCCCGCTGCGCCGCACACGCACTCGTTGAGCGTGCCGTCGCCGCCGCAGGCGTAAACGCGCAGCGCCTCGCACGCCGCGGCTTCCGCTTCGATTTTGTCGCAGGCGTCCATGGGGCATTTGGTGGTGTAGACCTCCCAGTCCCCCTCCCGGCCGGAAGCGAAGGCCGCCCGGACCAGCTCCAGGACCTCCCCGGTGTGATCGCGGCCCCCGGCCACGGGATTGACGATAAACAGATGCTTCATGCTCCCGATCAAATGTACATGAACAGATCGCACTTGATCATGCCGTTGTACAACTTCCTTTTCTTATTTGCGCTCTGCCCGAAGCAGCGCTCAAACTCCGTGTGGGCGCTGAGCAGATAGAGCTTCCAGTTCTCGCTGGCGCGCCAGGCTTTGCCGAAGCCGGCGTACAGCGCCTCAGCCTCCTGCCGCTCCATGATCCGCTCGCCGTAGGGCGGGTTGGTGACGAGGATGCCCCGGTCGGTCTTGCGGTCGAATTGCAGCGCGTCCGCCACCTCAAAGCGCACCACGTCGCTCACCCCGGCGCGCAGGGCGTTGGCCCGGGCGATCTCGACGGCTTTGGGGTCGATGTCCGAGCCGAGGATGCGGTAATCGCCGTGGAACTCGCGGGCGGCGGCCTCCTCCCGGACGCTGTCCCAGATGGGCGCGCCGAAGCCCGGCCAGTCCATGGCCGTGAAGCGCCGGTGCAGCCCCGGCGCGCGGTTTTTGGCGATCAGCGCCGCCTCGATGGGGATGGTGCCGCTGCCGCAGAACACGTCGCAGAAATCCTCCCGCCCCCGGTAGCCCGACAGGGTCACCAGCGCGGCGGCCATGGTCTCCTTCAGCGGCGCGGCGTTGTGGGCGGGGCGGTAACCCCGCTTGTGCAGCCCGGCGCCGCTGGTGTCGATGCAGAGGGATGCCCGGTCCTTCATGATGGCGAACTGGATCTGATAAAGCGGCCCGTCCTCCGGGAACCACTCCAGCCCGTAGGCGCCCTTCAATCGCTCCGCCACGGCTTTTTTGATGATCTTCTGGCAGTCGCTGACGGAGAACAGCTTGCTGTTCAGGCTGTGGCCCTTGACGGGAAAGGCGCCGTTTTTCGGGATGATCTGCTCCCAGGGCAGGGCCTTGGTGCCCTCAAAAAGCTGGTCGAAGCTCAGCGCGTCAAAGCGCCCCAGCTCAATGAGCACCCGCTCGCCGATGCGCAGGTTCACGTTGGCCCGGGCCACGTCCGCCGGGCCGCCGGTGAAGTAGACCCGGCCGTTTTCCGATGCCACATTCCGCATATTCAGATGCCGCAGCTCCGCCGCGATGGGGCCTTCCAGCCCCAGCAGGCAGGGCACGCACAGCGTCAGCTCCACTTTCCTCACCTCCGCACAGTATTGCCATTATACGCCGCATCCCGCCGCGCTGTAAACAGCCAAAATGATAAGATTCTGTAAAATTTCCGCTTTTGGTCATTCTCCGGCGCGCTTGACTTTGCGCGGCAGAACACATATAATACTGTTTAATCATAATGATTATCGGATGGCGAAAACAATCGTTACTTCGATTGTTTTCGCTGCCAAACGACACGTTTGGCAGCGAATGATTTGAAAAATCATTCGCCCGATGCTCATTGCAATGAATACATGGCAAAACAGCGTTGCTGTTT
>SVKR01000136.1 GCA_015068365.1 Oscillospiraceae bacterium | reverse complement strand
TAAAGGAACCGTTTTGCATGGGGGGGTGTGAGGGGGGACGGGAGTCCCCCTGCACGTTTAATCTTCGCAAAAACCGGAACATTTTTCAATGTTTCGGTTTTTGCTTTTCAAGCTGTCGACACTTTGTCGACAGCTTGAAAAGCGCCCCGCACTGCGGGGCGCTTTGCGATGTCCGGGGCTTTTTCAGTCCTCGGTGAACTCGTACTTGATCGGCATGCCGTTGTGGTTGCCGGTGATGATGACGGTGCCGTCCGGGGCCTGCTCCACTTCCAGGGCGCTGTCGGGCTCCAGACCCTTGACATAGGTCAGCGGGTCGTCGACGGTGACGGTCTGGATGCTGGTTTTGGTGGGGGACTTGCCGCCGCAGGTGGGCTGGCTTTCCTTGATGACCAGTTCGTAAGTTTTCATTTCGGGTTCCTCCGTGTCAAGAATTCAGTCAAAGGTGGTGGATGGGTCGGGGTTGCGGATGTCAAAGGGCTTGCACAAAATCTCGTGCACCACGGTGTCCAGGATGGAGGCGGAATAGCTGGGGGTCAGCACCACGGCGGTGTCCGCGCCCCGGTGGGTGCCGCCGATGGCCACCACCGGCCGGCCGAAGGGCAGCTCGTCGGCGTTGAGGGCCATGACCGCCGCCTCCACGCAGACCTTGGTGCCGTGGCCGAACATGCGCAGCGTCTCCGCCATGATCTCCAGGGGGTAAGCGCCCCGGTGCCTGGTGCTGATGCCGCGCTCTCCGGCGCTGAGAGCGTGGGCCGCGGTGACGATGTGCCCGCCGCGGGCCAAAATCTCCGCCTTCGCCTCCGGGGGCATGAGGTTCACGCCCTGGCGGTTTTTGCCGGAGCAGCCCCGCACGATCACGATGGGCCGGGCAAAGCCGCGCTGCGCCGCCGCGCTCAGCAGCGCCAGGGCCGTGACGCCCAGGGTGGAGGCCGCCACGACGGGGCAGTCCAGCTCCGCAGCGCGGTCCAGCGCGATGCGGATGCACGCGTCGGTGTTTTGTTTTCCCGCCGCTTCAAACAGTGTCATAATGTTCCCCTCATTTCAGTGCTCGCAGCGGCCGCAGTTGTCGCACACGCCGCGGGTGATGCAGCTGGGCTGATGCACCAGCCTGGCAAAAAAGGATGCGGGCAGCGCCGGGGCGCTGTCCTCCTGCTCCGGGGCGATGGGCGCCGGCTGGCCACCGGTTTTCTCGTCCATATCAGAAGCCCAGATTGAGCCCGCCGGTCAGCTTGCTCATATTCTGGTTGGCGGCGTCCTCAGCCTTGCGCAGCGCCTCGTTCACCGCGGCGATGACCATGTCCTGCAGCATCTCCACGTCCTCGGGGTCCACCGCGTCCGGGTCGATCTCCAGCGCCGTCAGCTCCCGCTTGCCGCTGACCGAAGCGGTCACCACGCCGCCGCCGGCGGTGGCGGTGTACACCGTCTGCTCCAGCTGCTCCTGCATTTTCAGCAGCTCTTCCTGCATCTTCTGCGCCTGCTTCATCATCTGCATCTGGTTCATTCCGCCCATGCCGCCGTAGCCGCCGCCGCGGAAACTGCTTTTACCCATTGTATGATCCCTCCGTATTCTCGTCTTTAAACTGTACGATCGTAAATTTTTTCAGCTCATCCAGCTTGCGGTCCAGCTCCCGCGTGCTGCGCTGCGTCTCCGGTGCGTCCGCGGCGCCGGTGCGCACCAGAATGTGCCGCCCCGCCGTCTCCGTCGCCAGGGCGGACAGGCTTTGCAGCACGTCCGGCCGGTCGACCATCGTGGCGGAAAAGGCGTTTTTCATGGTGAGGAGAAGGCCCTCCGCCGTCTCGCGCACCCCCACCTGCAGCGGGTCGGACAGCAGCGAGACCGTGCCGGGCGGGAACTTTTCCTTCAGCCGGGGCAGCAGCCGCTCCCAGACCGGGCCGCTGTCCGCCGCCGGGACGGGCGGGGCTTCCGGCACCTCCGGGGCTGCCGGGATTTCCGGGGGTTCCGGAATGACCGGGGCTTCCGCCGCCGGGGGCGGGGGAGTTAAGTCAAAGGGCGGTGCGTCCTCCTCCGGCGCACTGACCGGGATCGGCGCTGCCGGGGCTGCCGGAGCTGCCGGGATGCCGTGGGAGACAGCCTGCTCCAGCGCCGCGACGCGCGCGCGCAGTCCGGGCAGGCCGTCCTGCAGCTGCGGCCGGCACAGGGCGATCAGGCACAGCTCACAGCGCATTTTTGCCTGGCCGGAGCGCATGTCGGCCAGAGCGTCCTGCACCGCGGTGATGTGGCCGATGAGCGTGTCCGCGCCGAAGCGCCCGGCAAAGGCGTCCAGCGTTTCGTCGTCAAAGCTGCCGGAGCGCAGCGCCCGCCCGTTTTTGGGGGCGACGGCGTCCAGCAGCAGGTCGCGCAAGAGGGAGGAGAGCTCGCCCAGCAGCGTGGCCGGGTCCTTTCCGTCGGCCCACAGCCGGCCGAAGCGCTCAATGGCGGCGGCGCTGTCGTGGGCGGCGACGGCGTCCAGCAGCGCGGCGATCTCCCGGTTTCCGGCAAGGCCCAGCGCGCTGTAAACCGTCGCTTCGTCGATGCGCTCCCGCCCGGCGCACTGGTCCAGCATGCTCAGCGCGTCGCGCATGCCGCCCTCGCTGCGCACGGCCAGAAGCCGCGCCGCGCCGGGGGTCAGGTCAAGGTGCTCCTGCTGCGCCACATAGTTCAGCCGATCCACGATGCTCTCGCTGTCCAGGCGGCGGAAGCTGTGCCGCTGGCAGCGGGAGAGGATGGTGGCGGGCACCTTGTTCAGCTCGGTGGTGGCGAGGATGAACATGAGATGCTCCGGCGGCTCCTCCAAAATCTTCAGCAGCGCGTTGAAGGCGCTGATGGACAGCATGTGCACCTCGTCGATGATATAAACGCGCTTTTTCGCCGTGGCGGGGGAGAACACCGCCTCGTCTCGCAGCTGGCGGACGCTGTCCACGCCGTTGTTGCTGGCCGCGTCCATCTCCACCACGTCCATAATGCTGCCGTCGTCAATGCCGCGGCAGACGCGGCAGACGTTGCAGGGGTTGCCGTCCACGGGCGAAACGCAGTTGACCGCCTTGGCCAAAATTTTGGCGCAGGTGGTCTTGCCGGTGCCGCGCGTGCCGATGAAGAGATAGGCGTGGCTGGTGCGCCCGGTGCGCACCTGGCTTTTCAGCGTTTCGGTGATATGGGGCTGGCCCACCACGTCGTCAAAGGTCTTGGGCCGCCATTTTCGATAGAGTGCCTGATACATAGAC